>JAEYQZ010000032.1 GCA_023409695.1 Methanobacteriota archaeon
CGTTTCATGGACATCGAGAAAAAGATCCTAAAATGATTATTGAAAAATCGAATGAAATACTAGAATCTATAAATAAATTATGTAGAACTGAATTTACATTATCAAAAGATGATTTTCCTGATTGGATTCAAAAATTATTGGAATGATAATATTTTTTTAATATTTTATGAGGGATAGCTCTCATTTAAACATCTTTATTTACATCAACATTATATTTTATGGATTTTGAATTATAGTATTTAAAAATTTTTTTGAAAGTTTTAAAAAAGATTTATATGATTTAATTTTATAAAATTAAAAGTGAAAATACATTAAATATTGGTGATGGTTAATCTAATTAGTATATTATTTAATATTACATATTTTGAAGTTATTATTAAAAAAACAGGTATAAATGAAGGGTTGCAATATGCTTTTTACAGAAGATACAATTGGAGATTTCTTTGAAAAACAGGCGGAAAAAGATCCAGACAGGGAGTTTATGGTTTATCCAGATAGGGATCTTCGTTTCACTTACAAACAATTTGATGAACGAGTAAATAAGCTTGCAAAGGGTTTGCTTTCAATTGGAGTTACTAAAGGTGATCATGTAGGAATATGGGCATTAAACGTTCCAGATTGGATCACGTTCTTATTTGCGTGTGGAAAAATAGGTGCAGTTCTTGTAACAGTAAATACTGCCTATAAAAGTCATGAACTGGATTATGTGTTAAAACAATCTGATATGAAAGCTCTTGCAATAACAGATGGATTCCGGGATGTCAATTATTTGAAGATACTATATGAACTTGTTCCTGAACTTAAGACAAGTATAAGGGGTAATTTAGAAAGTAAGGAATATCCTTGCCTTAAAAGTGTAATTTTCATAGGTCAGGAAAAGCATCGCGGGCTTTATAATACTCACGAACTACTTCTGCTGGGTAAACACACTGACAATAGTGAACTTTTAAAAGCTAAAAAAACTTTTGACAGTGATGATGTAGTATGCATGCAGTATACCTCCGGAACAACTGGTTTCCCAAAGGGAGTAATGCTTACACATAAAAATATAATTAATAATGGATATTATATTGGTGAAAATCTGAAATACACAGCAGAAGACAGATTATGTCTTACTGTGCCGATGTTCCATTGTTTTGGAGTTACGTTAGGGCTTATGGCTATGTATACTCATGGTGGAACTTTAGTAATGCTTGAACAGTTTGACCCTCTTATGGTTCTTGCAGCAGTCCAAAAAGAGAAGTGTACTGCGCTTTATGGTGTTCCAACAATGTTCATTGCTGAATATTCACACCCAATGTTTGAAATGTTTGATTTATCATCGCTTAGAACCGGAATAATGGCAGGTTCAACATGTCCAATAGAGGCCATGAAGAAAGTGGTCAACGACATGAACATGGCAGAGATAACCAGTGTTTACGGCCTAACTGAAGGTTCTCCTGGATTTACCCAGACAAGTGTCGATGACCCTCTTGAACTTAGAGTTGAAACTGTTGGAAGGAAATTACCAAATTGTGAGATTAAAGTTGTTGATCCTGAAACTGGTGAAACTGTTGGACCTGGAGAAGTGGGTGAAATTTGCAGCAGAGGCTACAATGTCATGAAAGGGTACTATAAAATGCCTGACAAAACTGCAGAAGCCATTGATGAAGGTGGATGGCTTCACAGTGGAGACTTAGTAACCTATGATGAAAATGGTTATTATACGGTTGTGGGACGGATAAAGGACATGATAATACGTGGTGGAGAAAATATTTATCCTCGTGAAATTGAAGAATTTTATTATACAATGCCCGGAATTAAAGATGTGCAGGTTGTAGGGATTCCAGATGATAAATACGGCGAAATTGTAGGGGCGTTTATAATTCTTGAGGAAGACGCTGATATCAGTGAAGAAGATGTTAGAGATTTTGGTCTAGAAAGAATAGCGCGCTATAAAGTTCCAAAACATGCTTTCTTCGTTGATGAATTCCCACTTACTGCAAGTGGTAAGATACAGAAATTCATAATGCGTGATCAGGCTGTAGAACTCCTTAAGAAGAGATTGGCTGAAGAAGAAGATGAAAATTAGTGGCTATGGATATGGGAGTGGGGTTACTCCTGCTCTTTAGACTTCTGTTTTAGTGGAATCAAGTACTATGGAAGCATTGCCGGAGTTAAATCTGCCTGTAATTTTTTATAATGTTTTGTAAGTAATCTAGCCGAGTTATATTATTTTTATTTTTTTATCCGGTCATTTAAATAAGTATAATTTAAAAATAAAATAAATGTTAAATTTATAATATCTTTTAGCCTGTAATTTGAATGTATCATTGAATCTACAATTATAAGAAGTTTCTTAGTTAAAATTAAAGAAATAATTTTGGTATTTGGATTAAAAGGGAACATAACAGTTCTTGGCAGTTATGTTATTATGTCAATTAAATTAAATAACGAAATATATAACCTTAAAGAGTTGCATTAAACATTTTAGAGAAGGAAGTTGAATTATATGAGTAATTTATTTGCAGAAAGGATGAAAAATGTTCATAAATCATTTATAAGGGAAATATTAAAGGTTACGGAAGATAAAAACATCATTTCATTTGCAGGAGGTTTACCTAATCCTAAATCATTCCCTGTAGCAGAAATAAATGAAGCAGTATCTGAAGTTTTATCTCAAAATGGGGATGAGATCCTTCAATACAGTACAACAGAAGGATACCTACCCTTGCGTGAATACATTGCAGAAAGATACTCAAGAATGGGTTTAAAAGTCAATGCTGATGAGATATTGATTACAAATGGTTCACAGCAGGGAATAGACCTTGTCAGTAAGGTTTTTTTAAATAAAGGAGATAAAGTTCTGGTTGAAAATCCAACATATCTTGCTGCAATACAGTCATTTGGGTTATTTGAACCTCAATTCCTATCTGTCCCTCTACTTGAAGATGGTGTAGATATAGATTCACTCCAGAGGATACTGGACGAAAATAAAATAAAAATGTTTTATTCAGTTACAAATTTCCAGAACCCAACAGGAATAACTTATTCAAAGGAAAAAAGACAAAAATTAGCTGAAATCCTTAAAAATGAAGATATAGTTTTTGTAGAAGACAACCCTTATGGTGAAATAAGATTTTTAGGTGAGGATATACCTCCTGTTAAGGCTTATCTTGAAGATTCTGTACTTTTTGGTTCTTTTTCTAAAATAGTATCTCCTGGAATGAGGCTTGGTTGGATAGTTGCAAATGAAGAGATAATGGAGAAAATCATCATTGCAAAACAGGCATCAGACCTTCATTCAAATTATTTTACTCAAAGAGCTGTTTACCAGTATTTAACCCACAATAACATCGATGAACATATAGAAAAGATAAAAGACATGTACAGAAACCAAAGGAACATGATGGTTTCCATGATAGAGAAATACTTCCCTGAAAATGTAGAATATACGAAACCAGAGGGAGGAATGTTTTTATGGGTTACCCTTCCTGAAGGCGTATCTTCAATGGACCTGTTTGACCTAGCAATAAAGGAAAATGTAGCATTTGTTCCAGGACAAGCATTTTACGTTGATGGGAGTGGAATAAACTCACTAAGGCTTAATTTCTCAAATTCAAATAATGAACAAATTGAAGAGGGTATAAAAAGGCTTGGAAACGCTATAAATAAACTACTGGATTAATGTATAAATCTATCTACATTTTATGCCCAGTTTTTAAATGAAAAGGATTATGAAATAATATTAATTAGCTGAGGTAAGATGGTAACTAGAGAAGAGATCCTCAAAAATCGAAGATTTTTGGGAGTTAGAAAATGCGATGCATTTTCTAAAATCATAGCTGAAATTGACCAGATGGAAGATTTTCCTGGAAATATAGCTGAAGATATTATAAATAATCCTCAATTACTCCCAGTATTTTTAGATAAAATTTATTCAGGATCTAATAAAGTAAAATTTGATTCTGCAACTATTTTACGGGTTATAAGCAGGAAAAGTCCTGAAACATTGTATCCTCATATTGACTTTTTTATAGGATTATTGGATAATAAGAATAAACTGAATATGTGGAATACCATTGAGATTATAGCTAATTTAAGTGCTGTAGATTCACAGGACAGGATTAATGACATTTTAGATCGGTTTTATGATATTGTATTTAATGATTCTATGGCTGCAGCAGTACATGTCATTGATAACAGCTGGAAAATTGTGAAATTTAAACCTGAATTACAGGAAAAAATTATAGATAAACTTATAGAAATTGAAAAAATTTCTGGAAATAAAAAACGCCAGAATATCCTTCTAGGTTATGTTATTCTCTTTTTTGATAAATCTTTTCCTGAAATCCGTGATAAAAGTAAGATAATTTCATTTGTTAAAAGACAGCTTAATAACCCTAGAAAAGCTACTAGGATAAAATCCGAACGATTTTTAAGGAAACATTCGAATTAAGATTTAGTAGTATCATTTTAATTAAAATTTGGTATATATTCTTGGAGAATGATAAAATGAGCGATATAAATAAAGAATGCATTGATATTTTTGATAATATCATAGAATCAAGAAGGTCCATCCGATTTTTTAAGGATGAAGTGCCTCCTAAAGAATATATTGAAGATATAATTAAAGCAGGTTTATTTGCACCTTACGCTGCTCAGGCGGTTGGTGAAGATAATTATTTCAGAAAATTTATAGTTATCTCTAAAAACAGTCCAAAAATGAAAAAAGTTGCAGAAATTGCAAAAAACAGAGTGAAAGTCATGTCTGAACAATTGAACGCACAGATGGAGAAAAATCTTTATTTAAAAGAAAAAGGAAAGTCTTTTTCTAAAAGATTAGACTTGTTTGCAGATAAAGGTGTCCTTGGAATTGGAACAGCCCCATATTACATTGTGGTTGCAGAAAAAAAGGGATTTCCTCCAGTTGAACAGCAATCTCTTGCCCATTGTCTTCAAAATATGTGGCTTAAGGCAACATCATTAAATCTTGGATTTCATTTAGTGTCTGCAACAGCTCAAATGGGAGAAGACGAAGATTTTTGTAAAATTCTGGGAATTAATCATGGTGAATTTGGGCTTAACGGCTGCGCTGTAGGTTACCCTAAAGAAATTCCTCCAAAGGCTTCAAGGCCAGCAGTAGATGAAGTTACAATGTGGATAGATTGAAAAAATTTCTTTAGGATAAGGATATAGAACAGAAAATAATCAAGACATGTGGCAGTGTTTTAATCATATGCTGCAATGTTTATTGTGCATACATAAATCTAAAATAGTTAAATAATGTGGTCATTGACTAATTTCGTTAATGTGGCCTGAGTTTTAGAAAGATTGAATGTGTTAAATATA
>JAEYQZ010000059.1 GCA_023409695.1 Methanobacteriota archaeon
GGGTTATGTTATTTAATATTAATTTTATTTTGGATCAATGTGGGAATTTTCACAAATGCAGTGATAAATATTAACTGATTTTAAATTATTTAAATTATATTTTGAGTATGTAATCATGTTGTTATTAATAAAATAATGTATTCATATTGGTAAAGTCTTTAAAAATACGAGTTGATTATTTATTCGGGTATACGACTATTGTTATTTAAGTAATCAAAAAATGAATTAACATATGATTCACAGAGCAATATTGCTTGCTGTGAACAACGTTTATATATTAGTAGTGAATAAATAGGAGTTAACGGTAATAAAAACAATATGTTTGGTACCGGATTTAATTTCATATCTAAATAGATGGGTGAATAAGATGATAAATAAAAAAAATATGATGGCATTAATAGCCATAGTATTTATGATATTAATTAGTGCAGTTCCAACTTTTGCAGCGACTTCATCAACTCAGCCTGTAACAGTTACTGTTAAACAAACAATTGCGATTTCAGCACAGTGGAATAGTGGTGGAAATAACTCAGTAATAAATCTTGGTAGTGTTTCTGCTGATAATATGCAAACTACTTTTGCTGGTGGGGCAACTGGAGAACAACTTACAACAGCTTCTAATGATATTATAGATATCTGGACTAAAGTAGCAAATGCAGATTTTGCAGGTACCGACCCAATAGCGTCTTCTAATTTCATGTTCTCTGGTTTAAACCAGACAACTGCAAAAGCATACTCCGCTAGCTATGCTATAATTGGAAATGCTACACCAAAGGCACCCCAGGGTAATCCTACAACTTATCCAGTGACTTTTTACTTAACAGTGCCATATGGAACTAGCGCGGGTACATACACAAATACTGTTTACTTCTCAGCAGTAGCACACGACGCAGCAGCACCAACCACATAAATGAAAATAAATAAAGTTTATTTTATTTTCAGTTTTTTCTTTTAGACTTTTTTTAATATTTTTAAATCATTAGTTATGTACTTATAAAAGTATATATTGCTTATAATTCTAATTTAGATAAAACAGATCAATATTAACATGAATCTTTTTATTTGGAGGCATTTCATGGATTCAAAAAAAATTTCAAAGCTATTTCCAATTATCGCAGTATTCCTTATAATTTTAAGTTCAATTGGTTCAGCAACTGCAGCTGGTCTTCTTGCATCCCCTGGAGGATTTCAGGTTAAGTTCACTGGAAGTTCAACAACGTATACAGGCCATGTAACTGTTGAAAATACGGGAAATGAACCATTAAATATTATAATCGGCGAAAAAAGGATGCAAAAGGATGATGTTAACCTACTGTTTTCAGATACAGGAATTGCAACATGGATAACTGCTAATCCTTCTAATTTTACATTAGCGCCAAAAGGAAAGAAAGACGTTGCTTTCACTGTTAATGTACCTTCAAATATTAATTATTATGATGCAGTTGGGGCATTGATTATAGATGGTTATCCACAGACACAGAATAGTTCGGGTAATTCAAATTCACCATCTGTAAGTGTACAGCAGGTACCTGAACTAATAGTTCCAATAGTTGTTGGTCTCCCGGGTCAAATAATTGAATCATTACAACTTTTAAGTCATACTGCACCATCGGTTCTTCTATCATTCATGCCTGGCGGCTTTACATATCAGCTAAACAATAATGGGACCGTTTATGCCAACATGACTGGAAACATAGAGATAAGCGGATTATTAAGCAAACATAGCGTGCCAATACAAGAAGGAGTTTATCCTGGAGACAATTACACTATTGCAACCAGTTGGACACCGGATTTTTTTGATTTTGGACTCTACAATGCGAAAACAACTATAAACTATGGAAGATATCACCAAACACAGACCCTTCAAACTGATGATACAATTCTTGTTATTCCTGTATGGTTAATTATTATAATAATCCTGGCTGTTGCAATATGGATTATAAGGAAAAAAGAGATTGAATCTCCAATTAACATTAAAATAGAAAGGAAAAAGTGATTCACTCGAAAATTCTATGAATTTTCGGTGTTTGCAAAATGAAATTTTGCAACCGTGAAAAACGAAGCCTGTGAAAATTGAAAATTTTCACGGCATCAAATCGGAGATTTGACAGTTTTTCACATGCCCCGAAAATCCCTCAAAAATTCTTCGAATTTTTGGGGCATCAAAAAACCGTAGGTTTTTTTGAAGGCTATGATTTTCGAGGGTTTTCTTTAACTATTTTGTTTTTTTAAATTAGCTTTAAATTATATAAGAATCAATAGATATTGTAGTCAATTCCTTATTTTAATGATTAGGTAGAGGATATGCATGTTAGACGGACTAATTACGCCATTAAATCAGATAGATATTCTAATTTTTTATCTAATTAATATCAATATGCAAAATCCAGTTTTTGACGTTTTAATGCCTTTAATATCAAGTATTGGATATTTCAGCATCTGGATTCTTTTATGTGTTTTATTGTATGTATTTGGCGGGAAGAAAGGGAGAAATGTTGCTTTAGTTTGCATAGTTGCCCTGATATTTGGCTACTTTTTAACTGAAATTTTGAAGTATATAGTTGTTAGGCCAAGACCGTATACTGTACTTGATGGAGTACGGGTTTTAACAGATAGTAGTGGTTCTTCATGGCCATCAGGTCACACAGTTGCTTCTTTTATAGGGGCTATCATAATTGGCAGGAGTTACAGCTTTAATTTTAGAGGTAAAAGCTGTAGATTACTCTATCCTATGCTGGTATTTGCATCTCTAGTTGGGTTTTCAAGAATTTACAATGGAGTTCATTATCCTTTTGATGTGATTTCAGGTGCTTTAATTGGTATATTTTGTGCTTTATTAATTCTAATGGTTGAAAAGGATATAATAAAGTTTAATGAAAAGTTATCGCATATTAAGTAAAACATTAAACTTAAAAATAAGTACAACATAAATTATACATGATAAAATGCCATTACTGAAAGATAACGAAAGGGAACAGTTGAGACAACTGGTTAAGGCTTGCCTTCTTGAAATTAGCAAATTAAAAATTGAACTTAAGAAGTGCCAAACTGAATCTAAAAATTCAGGTAAGCTAGATACCGAGCTTGTCAATAAAAAGAATCAAGAGATAGATGAACTTAAACTGGCACTGGAAGAAAAAGAGGAAAAAATAGCAGAACTTATGGGTCTTCTGAATGAAAAAAATGCTGAATTGAAAGAACTTGAAAAGATTAAAATACATTTTGATGCACTCACAGCCCGGCCAAAAAAGGATCTGACATCATTCCAATCACAGGTTTATCAGTTACTGAGCATGAATAAATGCACCACTCAAGAACTTTATGAACAAATACTTGATATTGGATTTAAAGAGTTATCTTTTGATAATTTTAACAGTATTTTGAGAAATTTAGAAAGGAAAGGTTATTTTGAATCTTTTAAAGAAAATGAAACAACCTTCTGGCAAAAAATAGAAAAATAAGACTATTTTATAAATAATCTCTTTTATTAAAAGTATCAAACAGGTGTGCACTTTATGAATATTTAAATTCAACTATTTTTTTGTTAAACCAGCCTCATTACAGCATTGTTTTTTTTTATTTTGTAAATGTAATTCTTAAACTGCATTAAGAAAATTTTAAAATATTTTTAGAGAGGGGTAGTCATATATCCTGTTATTTAGTTGGTATTTTTTAGAAACTTAAATTTTCATGGGAAACAATGAGTTAAATTTTATCAATGAGGTGACAATATGAAATTTAAGCTCATAATTTAGATAATGGGCCGTATTAATTACTATTTTTTTATAAAAAAAGTTTTATTAAAATATGAATTATTAAAAATGTGAACTAAATTTAACAGCAAATAAAATTATATTAAAAACTAATTTTAGCTAATTTAAAGCTTGAATAACCATTTAATTAACTTATTTTATTAAAAATAAAATGGAAACATTTATATATTTCAAAAAAATTATTAATAACATGTCCTGTGGCTTGTTAAATAAATTAATTTAACAATGCTAGCACGGAGGCGATAAAATTAAACGAAAATCGTTTTTTTCGTTACTAACTGCATTAAGTATAATGATCTGCATTCTTCCTTCTGCTGCTTTAACAGAAAATCAGTTTGCATCGAATGATAATGCAAATGTTACTTCAAATGAAAGTGTTTTGCAGGTAAATGCAGCGTATTTAGTAACGGTCAAAAAGAAAGTTAAAGTATATTACACAGTGAAGGTCCCGGTAAAATCAAAGGTCAAAGTATGGTACAAATACAGGGGTAAGTGGAAATCTACATATGAATATAAGTACAGTTACAGGTACGTGTACAAGTACTACTACAAATATGTTTATAAAACTTATAAAGTAAGGAATGTTCCTCCCAGCGAATGTAAAAAGGCAACTAAAAATGCTCAATCCAATAATGCAAGAATAAAAGCACTTGCTAAAAGTTTAACACCTTCAACAAAAAATGTAACCATAGCTAATCCAAACCCAAAACCAACAGCGCCAACACCTGTAAAAAATCCAGATCCTGTTTCAGCGCCTGGCAGTGAACCACAGCTTGCGGATTTCAGTGGAAATGAAACCGCATATCATGAAGCATGGAATGCTTGGAACCAGACAAATGCATCGTATAATGCCGCTAAACAAAAATATAATCAATATCTGGCAGACTATGCAGATTATCGACAAAAATTGAGTCAATATAATGAAACTATAACTGTAACTAAGAAACTTACTACCCTAGAAAAGGCCACGAATATTTTCAATTGGGTGAGAGACTATGTAGATTATTCCTTCTATTACAATACAAAAAGAGGGGCAATAGGCACATTAAACTCTAAAAAGGGTAACTGTGTTGACCTCTCGCATCTTATGGTGGCTCTTTCAAGGGCTGCGGGAATTCCTGCAAGGTATGTACATTCTGACTGTAAATTTTCAAGCGGCTGGTGTGGTCATGTATGGGCCCAGTTATATGTTAATGGAAAATGGATTAACGCCGATGCATCAAACAATATCAATGATTTCGGAGTAATACGTAATTGGAACACTAAAAACAATATTTTGAAGGGTGTTTATTCAGCATTACCTTTCTAAATATTTTCTTTTTTAATATTTTTCTTTTAAATCATAATTTTTATTAAATAGAAGCTTTATCGAAAACTACTTATAGAACCTCTAACCCATTGATAAAATACTAAACAATTGAAAATTATTTTAAAAAAAATTTGAGGTGATATAGTGGCACAATTAGGTGGTGGAAACCAACCAATTTTAATTTTACCAGAAGGTACTAACAGGTTGTTAGGCAGAGATGCTCAGAGAATGAACATCATGGCAGGAAAAGTACTCGCTGAAACAGTAAGAACTACTTTAGGTCCTAAAGGAATGGACAAAATGCTCGTAGACTCTCTTGGAGATATCGTTGTAACCAACGACGGTGTAACAATCTTAAAAGAAATGGATATTGAACACCCTGCGGCTAAAATGCTTGTTGAAGTTGCAAAAACCCAGGAAGATGAAGTAGGGGACGGAACAACAACAGCAGTAATCATAGCTGGTGAATTACTCAAAAAAGCAGAAGGATTACTCGACCAGGACATACAC
>JAEYQZ010000109.1 GCA_023409695.1 Methanobacteriota archaeon
ACTTTAATCTAAATTATACCCTAAGATTTTCAAGGGCTTTTAATTCAAGGTGAATGAATTGGACAGTGCAAAAAACAAACACAAAGCTGCTTTTTTAAGTAAAATATACCGCAACCCACTTTTTATATTAACCATAATTACTGTGGGGATAACAGCTTATCTTTTAGAAGTTCAGATGAAGATCGGCGTTCCTTACTGGGATGTTTTTAATTATTTAAATAATGCATTATTCTTTGCAGGTATGGGAAAAGGAAGTGTACTCTATCTTCCTCCAGTTATACCATTTTTAACATCGCTTTTTTTTAAAGCAGGATACATATCTCTTAACGCTATTTTCATCCTGGATAGTATACTGTTTATAACTGGAGTAATTGGATTATACTTATTATTAAACCAGAGATTTAATGGAATTCAGAGCTTAACTGGTAGTTTAATATTTATAGCATTTCCAGTTGTAATGTCATGGGCATCTGCAGGTGGTATAGACCTTCCAGGAGTTTCTTTTTCCATATGGGCTATTTATTTAACTGTTTTAGGAGTAAAGAAAAATTCTAAATATTTATACTTCGTCATTCCATTAATGATGCTAGCATTCCTTACAAGGTATACTGCAGGCCTTATTATTCTCCCTGTTCTCTTTTACGCCATTATTAATATAAAACAAATACAAAAAATTAAAAAAGTCATTACTGGTATCCTATTAGAACTTATAGTTTTAATATCTGGATTTTTATATGTTTATATGCATTTGGGTACTATTACGTCATTTTACAGCTTGTTAGCTAATGTACTTACTTCTACATCTAAAGGGTTAGGAGATGTTGCTTATAACCCTAATTACTGGTATTATCTTCAAAATATACCCAATTATATTTCCCTAGCTCCATTTAATGGCACATACCAACAGCTACTAAATCCATCTGCAGGTTTTCCATCATTACTTGCATATTTAACTATTTTGATTACAGCAGTGGGGCTTATCTTTTATATATACAAAATTTTAGGCTTTAAATTTAAAAATAAAGTTAATTTACAGAATAAATACAGTATAACAAAGGCATCTGTACTGGTTATTCTTATTATCGGAATGATATTGACATTTAACAGTACACAATATTTATTAAGTGAAATATTCCTTTTTGGAGCATGTTTTCTACTGTACAACTTATTAAAAAGTTCAGAAACAAAAAATATTGAATTAGATATAATGATGTTCCTATGGTTTGGAATATATCTCATATTCCAGAGCACTTTAGGAGTAAAAGTAGACAGATACTTTATTACGATGGCCCCTGCACTTGCTTACTTCATTATTTTAGGTTTAAGTGAATTTATTAACAAAATAAAGCCTAAAATAAGAAATAAAAGTTTAAAATCATGGGGAATTTATGCAATCATCGCATTAATATTTTTATCATCTGCTACAGTTACTTACATTGGACATACTCCTAAAAAGACATTCACCAAGGATATAGGAGATGCAAGCAACTGGATTAAAGGATATGATCCAGATTATAATAATAAAATAATTTACTCAGATTATCCCCCTGCTGTCAGCTGGTATCTTAAAAAAGGAATAAACGGAGGATTCCCGCGATTTTACAAGAATCCTGATGATTTCGCTAAGGTACTGCAAAGCAAGAAAGCAGATTATTATATAGATTCTTTAAGCGAACCTAAACTAAATCTTAAAGGGTATCAAATAATTAAAAACTTCGGAAATGTAGCAGTTTACAAGAAGATATAATCAAATAAGGTGTACACCTGAAAGTTAAAATGTAAACTTGCAATAAATTTTTTAACTAAAAAAATAATCAGTATTTCAAATGATAATCATTACATACCATCAGGTGTTTGAATGGCCAACAAAACAATCAGCATTATTTTAGAACCAATTTATACCAGAAAAGGGTCTTTATACTCAATTGAAAAGTTCATACGCTTTCAGGAACTAAAATTATTTGTTATTCCTAAAATAAAAAAATTATCCGCTCAAAATTCATTGAAAATATTTTCTACAGACAAAGAAATAATATCTTTTCTTAAAAGTCATGGAATTGGAAATATTTTCCAGCTAAAGCCTGACGGAAATAGAGGCATATCCATCTCAAAAAAAGTAAAAAAAATAGTTAACGTGCTGTTTCAAGATGAAACAATTAAAGAATCATTATATTTTGATGGAATCGACATTAAAACTATTTTTGAATATGAAATAGCCATCAAGTTATATGAAACTTACAGTAAAATTTCCAGTTATGAAAATGCTCTGGATAATACAACAGAAACCGTTTATTTAGAAAGTTCGAATTCACCTACTGGAAAAATAATAGAATATATAGCTAGAAAACATGATATCAAATTAAATTATTTAAATTCCAGTATTTTTAGGAAACCAAAAGATAAAATCGTTGACATGATGAATTATCGGGATTTAAATTATCTAAAAGACCTCAATATATACTCTGAAAAATCAGGAAAACATGCACAAAAAGTAATTCTAATAGATGCGACGTATATTAATTATTTAAGGAATATAATCCCAGTAATTAAAAAAATGTCCGAGAATCATGACTTTCAATTCTATTTTATCTCCAAAGAAGAAGATCTTAAATCTTTTGACATTGAATTTGAAGCTATCACTAAAACTAACCCAGAATGGGTGAAAAATGAAGATATTAAAATGCTTGATACATTATTTTCAGATGAAAATCTTCAAAAAGCATTTGAAGATGAAAATGATGTTTATCTTTTTAAAGGAGAATTATACAGCTTATTTGAAAGGAGATTACCTTATTTACTGTTTAAATTAAGATTATCCAACAATTTTATCCATGAATATTCCCCAGATATGGTAATTGTAGGTGACGACCGTTCTACAATTACAAGAACATGTATTTTACCTGCAAAGAAAAAGAAAATCCCTGTTGTTGAGATACAGCACGGCCTCTTCAGCCTGCCTGAGATTTTTGTTAATTTGATGCCTGAACCGATATCTGATAAAATATGTGTTTGGGGAAATTCCAGCAGGGAATATCTACTTGAACTTGGATTTGAAGATGAAAAAATTGAAATTACAGGATCACCTGAGTTTGATGAACATAAAAAATTTGCCGAAAGTTTTGAGGGTAAAGAAAAAAAAATTATCCTTTTTGCTACACAGGCCCCCTATAAAAGCATTAATCTAGAAGTTATTGAAGAGATGGGTAAAAATAAAAATCTTGATGAGTTTACAGTATACGTTAAGCCCCACCCTGATGAAGATCCTGTTTCTTATGAATTTTTAGAAGATAAATTCCAGATAAAGTCCATTTAAGGCCAAAAAATGAAAATTTATCACACTTACTGGCTATTTCAGATGTTATATTAACAGTATCATCTACAGTAGGGTTAGAATCGGCTATTTTAGATAAACCTT
>JAEYQZ010000174.1 GCA_023409695.1 Methanobacteriota archaeon
CCAGATCAGACAAGTACGTTTAAAGAAGAAATACATATAGGCCCGCAAAAGCCTGTTGTACTCTTTGTTGGTAATTTAGTGTGGCAAAAAGGTGTTGAATATCTTATACGGGCAAAAGAATTCCTGAATGTAGATGCAGAAATTGTGATTGTTGGAGATGGGCCCCTGCTTGAAGAACTTAAAGGTATTGTAGAATTCGAAAAAATGGAAGGAATTACTTTTACCGGCGCGAGAAATGATATTGAAAACATAATGCCCGCTGCAGATGTTGTAGTAGTGCCTTCTGTATCTGAAAGTTTCGGTATTGTAGTTTTAGAAGCTATGGCATCAGGTAAACCAGTAATAGCCGCTAAAGTTGGGGGAATTCCCGAAGTTGTTAATGAAAAAACAGGAATACTTGTAAATCCAGAAGATCCTGTAGGACTTGCAGAAGCAGTTGATAAAATATTGCAGGATAAAGAACTTAAAGATAAGATGGGAAAAACTGCAAGGGAACAGGTAATGAAATATGCAAGGGTTGAAATACCTTACTGATTAAATTAATTTCATAAATTTAATAATTCATTAGGAGCTGACTTAAATGGAAGAAAAATCATTTACACACCTTTCTGAAAAGGGTGTTCACATGGTAGAAGTTTCAGATAAACCCGTTGTAAAGCGAACTGCTTTGGCACGCGGTAAAATCTATTTAAATGCAGAAACAATTGAACTTATAGAAAAAGAAGAGATTAAAAAAGGTAATGTCCTTACAACAGCCCAAATTGCAGCTATTGGGGCTGTAAAATCAACACACCATTTGATTCCATTGTGCCATTCCCTTAAAATTACAGGTGTTGATGTTAAATTCGACATGAACCAAGAATTTATAGAAGTTGAAGTTGGCGTAACCTCACTTGGAAAAACAGGTGTTGAAATGGAAGCTTTAACTGGTACAAGTGTAGCTCTTTTAACTATATGGGACATGGTTAAAAGTGTTGAAAAAGATTCTGAAGGCCAGTATCCTTCCACCAAAATTTCAGATATAATTGTTGTTAAAAAAGAGAAAAAAGGATAAGATTATCCTTTAAATTATTTACTATCCTTTTATTGCTCCACCTATAGCTCCACCAATTCCCATAAGGATTAAAGACTGAATTATTGCAACTACTACAACTACCAGTCCTACTGCGGCTCCTGCTAAAAGTCCAGCAATGCCTGCAAACAAGGTTCCTCCAATAACAATCAGTATGGCTGCTATTATTCCACCAAATGCACCGGCTACAGCTGCATTCCACGCGCCGTTTAGGGCTCCATCACCAACCATTAAACCAACAATCAGTCCAGCTATAAACAATCCAAAGTAATTTCCACCGCTAAACATTGAACCAAATAGCCATGACAATATTATCGATAGAACAAATCCTATAACTACTGCTCCCCAATTTACCATTAAATACCTCCTCTAGATACAACAATGTTATATACTACTTTATTTTTAGTTTTTAATAAACTTTTCCTTTTAAATGCCATAACTGGTTGAATTAGAATTAAAAAAGGAATTGTAGAAAATAATATATTTAATTAACTGATTTATTCATTTAATAGTTTAAATAACCAGATTATTTATAAAATAATTTCCAAAAAAGAATTACATGCCATTAAAATAGATTATAAACTATTTATACATTTTAAACTACACAAATAACAATTATCTAGTTATTGTTCTAAACATTTAATTAAGATTAATTAGAATTTAAAGCTTCTTCATCAAAGTAAAATTATAAGTTCAATCTTGATTTAACAAGTTAAAAAGAAAGTTAATCCTTTAAAATATAAATAAAAAAATAAAATTTCATTTAGACATATGTCAGCCATAGCTTAAAATTTAGTCGGTTTCACCTACAAGGGGAAGTTTACTTATTTTCCAGGCTACAAATCCACCCAGTATATTATAAGCTTCATTAAATCCTGATTCCTTCATTTTACCCATAAAATATTCGCCTCTGGCGCCACTTTTACAGTATATAATATAATTCTTATTTTTATCCAGTTTTTCTGCTTTTTCCTGGAAGTGGTGCCCATGATAATCCAGATTTTCTGCTCCAGGGACATGTTCTTTTTCAAATTCATCTTCTGGTCGGATATCCAGAATAGTTATTTCATCACCTTTTTCTTCCATTAATTTAAGCGCTGCTTGAGGGGTTATAGTTTGAAATCGAGACATGATAAACACTCACAACAATCTTTAGTATGAATCTGTCCCTACTCACTATTATTTTTTTCTAGTTATACTGAAATTTCATGGCCCGAAAAGACAGATTTAATAGTTTTTAACTTATTGGAGATATATAACTCAATTTTTAAATGCATAGTCAAAGGCATAATATAAAAAGCAGTATGCACTATTAATTTTTATGGAAAAAGTAGATCAGAAAATCAGAGATATAATCAGTGATTGCTATCCAAAGATTAAAGAACTAAATCCAGCGCAAAAAGCGGTTTTAGATTCAGGATTACTTGAAAATAAGTCTAATTATATAATAGCAATTCCCACTGCAAGTGGAAAAACACTTCTTGGGGTAATTGCTGCATTAAATACAATTTTAAGCGGTGGAAAGGTTGTATATGCTGCACCGCTCATATCGATACAGAATGAAAAACTGGCAGAATTTAAGAAGTTTGAAAAATTTGGTATAAAAGTAGGGAAACATCCAAAATCTTCAGACCTCTCAGTCATGGTCTTTGAATCATTTGATGCAATTACACGTTTTTCATGGAACAATTTAAGAGAAATGGATCTTCTGATTATTGACGAGTTTCACATGATTGGTGAATACTCAAGGGGCCCAACAATCGAATGTGCACTGACACGATCAAAAATTATCAATCCAGCCCTAAGGATCATTGCACTTTCAGCAACACTCAAGAATATGGACGAGCTTGCAAGCTGGCTGGATGCAGAAATTGTGGAACATGATTACAGACCAGTTCCACTTTATAAGGATGTCCTCATAACTGAAGAGCTTGGGGTTAAAAATAAAAATGACGTTGTTTTAAAAGTTTTAAACGAATCCATTGAAGATTCATCTCAGATCCTTGTTTTTGTATCTACAAGACGGTTTACAGAAGCCCTTGCAAATTTTATCTCAGGTAAAGTGAAAAAGAAAATTCCAAGGGATAAGAAACTTGCATTTAGAGCCGTAGCTCAAAAAATACTGGACGTGCCCAGGAAAAGAGGGTCACGCCCAACTTCAGTATGTTTAAAACTTGCAGAATGCATTGAAAATGGAATAGCATTCCACCACGCAGGCCTTTTTGACAAGCAGAGGGAAATAATCGAAAATGAATTCAGAGAAGGTAACCTCTATATGATAACAGCTACTCCAAGCCTCATGTACGGAGTGAACCTTCCATCTAAAAATGTTATAATACGAGATTACACGCGCTGGACATCAAGAGGCCCTCAAAGTATCCCTGTATTTGATTACGAACAAATGTCAGGCCGTGCAGGTCGGCCAGGGTATGATACTGAAGGATATTCTTATTTAGTCGCTAAAAGCATGGATGAAGGCTACAATTTAAAAGATCATTATGTATACGGAGAAATAGAACTTACATCCTCCAAACTCATAGAAAATAAAGATGCTGTTTTCAGACAGATAATAGCCCAAGTAGCATCTTCACTTGCTAAAACTCCGCAGGAAATAACAGAATTCTTCGGTGAAACATTCTATGGTTATCAAATGAACTGCAACGATTTCTTCGGTGCTCTTGCAGTAGATACAATGGAATATGAAATAAATAATGCACTTGAATTTTTGATTCAAAATGGAATAATCCAGCTTACTCCCGAAGGGCTTAAGACAACTGATTTTGGAAACCTTATTGCAAGAAGTAATTATACAGTTGAAACTGCAGTAAGGCTTAAAGAATATGCCAAAAGAGCTTCAGAACTTGATATTTATCAGCTTATCTATGATATCTCAAGAACACCAGATATGCCCAAAATCTCATTTAAAAGCCGTAAAAGCAAAGAGCCAGTTATGGACAAGCTGAATGAATATGGAATATTTGCCTGCGATATCAGCAACGATGAAGCTACAACCGCTGCTCTTTTAGAGTGGATAAATGAGAGAAGTGAATACGGAATCGAAAATGCGTTTAATGTGTATGCTGCAACCACAAGAAGGGCTGCTTATGAAGCTTCCAGGATGGTTAAGTTCTTTAAAGAAATTTGCCATGTCTTAGACAATTATTCATACTCCAGTGACCTTGACAAGTTGTCAGCACGCCTTTACTACGGGGTTCGCGAAGACATCATTCAACTTGTTGTCAGTGTTAAAAGACTTGGACGAAAACGTGCCCGTGCACTTGTAGATGCATTTGGTAGCGATTTAAGTTATGTATCACAGGAAGAACTGGTTAAAATAGAAGGAATAGGTCCTAAAACTGCCGAATCTATAATGAATAAGTTTGGTAAGGACAAGTTTGCAAAATTTAAACCATAAATCCTAATTTATTTTTAAATAATTTTTAAAATCAACATACTGGTAGTTTAAATGGTAAACAAACTAGAAGACCTTGATTTTACAACGGAAATAACCATAGATGAACTTTTACTTGTTCTTAAAAAAGAAGCTTCAGAGATATCTGTGACAGATATTATGACTGCCCATTCATATTTAATGGCTGAAGGAAAATACGTACAGGGGAATTATAGGGAAGAATATTTAAGGGCATATGTAAAAGGGTTCATTTTAAGGTTAAAAGAGATAAAAGATAATAAAAACAAGTTCAATGGCACAATAGACATCAGTGAACTTAAAGAAGCAATTGAACTCCTGAATGAACAGGAAAATGTGCTGCTTAAAATAAGATCAAAGGAATCAAACTTCTTTAAAATTTATAAAATTATATCCATCTACACTACGTTTGTTCTTGACGAACCAATACATGTGGTTGGAACTCCATTCCCCGGCGGATTCAAAGTTAAATATGAAAATGGAACTTATTTTTGCCCTGTAAAAGATAAACAAAAGGATAATCCTGAAGCTGTTTGCGGGTTCTGTATTGCGGAACAAGATGACGATGTGTAGTTGGACACAGTTATTTCAGAAATGAAACCACATTTTAAATTTTATATATTAAGTTAGACAAAAACAGGTTCAAACTTATTGAGGAATGCCTACCATGGTTGAAACAATTGAAGAACTCGATTTTTCCAGGAAGATATCAAAGAATGAACTCCTGCACGTTTTAAAAAAAGAAGCATCACGAATTCACATGCATGATATCATGCTTGCATCTGCATATATTCAGGAAGATGCCAAATACATGCATGCGGGTTATAGAGAAGAATTCATTGAAAATTTCACAAAAGCATTTATAAACCGTTTCAAAGATATCAGGGAAGATAAAGAAAACTATGAAGGATATATTAACAATAAAAAATTTCAGGAATTTTTGGAAGTACTCAATAAACAGATAAAAGAATCAGAAGTTAGATCAGAGCTTTATTTTTTACGTTTAGCAAAAATTGTATCCATCTATACGACTTTTATTCTAGAAGCATCAATTCACCCTGTTGGGACTTCATTCCCTGGTGGATTCAAGCTTAAATTTGAAAATGGTGTGTACTTATGCCCTGTAAAAGAGAAACAAATGAATACACCGGGTGCTCTCTGCAGGTTTTGCGTTTCAAAGCAGGATAAAAGCGTTGGATGAAAACAATTTAGATTATTTAAATTTTATATCCATTTTGATATTGTACTGTGTCCGAGGGATACTCAAAAAAGCTCAAACTAGAAATAGGTATTTCTCTTACCCAGTTTCGCCCGTTATCAACGAAATCAATACGGATCTTGCCGTCTTCAACTAATATCTCATTAATCCCTTCATCATTTGAATCATAAGTTACAGGATCCCCCTGCCAAAAAGCCAGAATAACCATCTCAACCTTCATCTCACCAACTCATTTTAGTACTTAATTATTAATTTTTATTACTTATGATAATTAAATTTTGTTAAGCTTTATAATAAAATATCAGAAAATGAAACAAGATCAATTTTAAAATTAATCTATATAATTGAACTTAATTCTAACTTTTAAAATTAAATAAACATTTTAAATCCTTTAAATCAATATTAAAATCTAAAAATTCCCTAGTTAAATAAAAAATTAGATAATAAATAATTTTGGAAGAATTCATGTAAAAATATGAAATCAATTTTAAAAATAAGCTAAATCTGGACAATGGTGAGAGAACTCTCAAAACTCCCACCATCTCCTCATTACCAGATTTTAAAAGAGAAATGATGAGAGAAACATCTCTAAAAACTCTCATCATTCTCAACTGACTACCCCTACCTTCAACTTGATAGCAACTATTTAATGGATAACCAAACTATTCTACATAACAGGATATATCTTTTCCCCACTACAACAGGTTTAATTTCCTCGTTGCATTTTGTGATACGCACTGGGACATATCCAGTACAAGCTAGAACTGGTAGTTAAAATTTCATTTTACCCGCGTATTATTCATAATACTGTGCTAATTAGTATTATGGATGTCATGCTTATTAAAGGTTACGGATGATTAACTCATTTTTTAAGTTAATAGGGTTAACTAGATAATATCACATTATAAAAGTACAAAAATTGGATTTAAATATGTAATATTTTAAATATAGATATGCATTAGGTAATCAAAATGCTTTTAGTGTAATTTTATGTTAAAAGAACAGGCTTTTTATAATAATACGGCAATATAACTGTAAAACATTGAAGTAAATTTAAAAAGAAATGAACTGAGTAAATTAAGGATACATTAAACCTAATTCTCCCCAATTTATAAGAACCGTCATAATTTCTTATTTATATATGTTTTAAGTGATTCAAAAAATTCATAATTGAATTAAACAGCATATTCTTGTCAAATTTTAGTATTAGATATCTAGATCTAGGTTAGGGATAATATTCATTGTTTACTTGAAAGTTGATCAAGTTAAAATACCTATTAATATCATTATCACAGAAAATTAAAACCTATTTTAAGTTGATTATTTATTAAAATAAGCATGAAATACATTCAATGTAATTAAAACAAAATATTTATATAAAACCTCAAACCGAATAAAATTATCTTGAAATAGAACAGTAGAAAAATAATAATCAGGATATACATGACTTATGCTAATTGAAAAAGCTCTAACTAATTTTACAATTTACAGGACTACTTCTTTTCAGGATTAATTAATAAAAAATAACATATACTGCTAATATCAGATTATACAAATGTTTAAGCTTAATCTCTGGACAATTAATCTGGAATACTCAAAGAGGTGGAAATATGATTTGCCCTGAACCAAAAAAGAAATTATCAACACTGTTTAAAATATTTTTACTGATGATGGTTGTAATTGGGTTTTCAGGAATTGGAAGTGCATATGCAGTTGGAAGCTCTTCAACCAATGCAAACGTTGCAAGCACAACTGTCAGTGTTGAACAGGGATTTTCAGGTACAGTTACAATTAAAGACCCCCTGCTCAATAAGACATCGAATGTAACAGTCAATTACCAGCCCTACAGTTATGGATCAGGGTTTATTGTAAATAAAAAGGGTTATATAATAACTGCATTTCACGTTATCAGTGATTCAAGGACACTAGATAATAAAAACCAGCTTAAACAAATGAGTGCTGAGGATATAAAATGGTACGTCAAAGAGGCAGGTTTACTGAAGTATTTAAAATATAATAACCCGGCATTAGCTTACAAAATATTTAAAGATGTACCTAAAACTCAAAATGACCGCAGGAAAGCGCTGGAACGCGCCACAGATGAGTTTATTAAAAACGGTTGGATATCTACAAACTCTTACAAAAATGAAATCTATGTGAAAGGAAACGCATTACACAAAGTTAATACCAGCAATTCTCTAAAAGCAAATTTAATCGGTTCTGGAAACGCTGCAAATGGTGAAGATATAGCTCTTTTAAAAGTAAATACCAACGGTGTGAATCTACCACCAGTAGTTGTTAGTTTAAACCACAAAATGAATGAGAAAGTTAACATATACGGCTATCCTGTAAACAAAAAAAGCAGCGCACCCTCAAGATCATCAGGTAATTTAAAAGCAATGGCACCTAACCCAAAAGGCACCATTTACTATGTAACAAATGCCCTTACAAGTGAAGGTTACAGCGGAGGTCCTGTAGTTAACAGCCAGAGCAAGGTGATAGGTATCTTAGGTTACGGGATTTTCAATGAAAAATCTAAAAAGATTACAGGCAGTCTTTTCTTATCCTCAAGTTACATCCAGAAAATATGTAAAAAATACAATGTAGCAATTACCATTAATTAATTACTAATTTTATTTTTCTATTTATAAATCAAAATAAGTATTTCACCTGTTAAAATCATCTAAAGATTTTATATTGTTTTAATATAACCTCCCTAATTACTAAAAGGCATAATAGATTATAAATTGGAAATTAAAAGTTATTTTTTCTTATTTATTTTCACAAAACTATTTATAAACTGATTTAATTCAAATTAAAAAGTAATATTTATATAAAACATATAAAGAATAAAATCATATTTAACGGGACAATTTAATAAAAATAAATATGAAATATGAGCATAATATTAATTAAGAATGTGCTAATTAACTTTAAATAAAGTAATAATTATTATTTAACCTATTAATTAAATTTATAATGCTTATATTTTAAAATAATCGTTCATTTATCTATAAATTTTAAAATTATATATATCAATCTTTTAAGAGGTAAAAAAGTGAATTACTTTGAATTTAACAATAAAAATCATGCAGACACAAATTTTTGTGATAAACATGGTAATAAATGGGAAAAATCGAAAAAGACATATTCACTCAAAGCTGGATTAAAAAGCAAATTACCAGTACTGCTCAAAGTATTTTTACTAATTATAATCATAACGTGGATTTCTGGAGCTGTAAGTGCTCATACAGTCTCTAAAAGCTCTTTAAGTGATATAAAAGTTAAAAATACAACTGTTATGGTTGAACAAGGGTTTTCAGGGACAGTTACAATTAAAGATCCTTTGCTGAATAAAACAGCAAATGTAACAGTTAAGTACCGGCCGTACGGTTCAGGGTCAGGATTTATTGTAAACAAAAAGGGTTATATAATAACTGCATTTCATGTTGTTAGCGATCCTAATACATTAGAATATAAAAATAAGCTTAAAAAAATGAGTTCCAGCAATGTGAAATGGTATGTTGAAGAAATAGGTTTAATGGAGTATTTAGAGCATAACAATACAAAACTAGGTTACCAACTATTTAAAGATGTACCTAACAATGAAATTGCTTTCGAGAAAGCGTTGACAAAAACCACCAACACTTTCATTAAAAACGGCTGGCTATCTGCAAGCTCTTATGAACATGATATTTATGTTAAAGGAAATGTATTTAAAAAAATTAACACCAGCGGAACATTAAAAGCAAGTTTAATAGATTTTGGAAACTGCAGAAATAATGAAGATATAGCTCTTCTAAAAGTAGAAACCAACGGTACAAACTTACCTACGCTTACTATTAGTGCAAAAAGTCCCAAATCCTGGACAAAAGTTTCAGTATATGGTTATCCATACAATAAAAAAAAGAGCAGCACTTCTAAATCATCAGGTTACCTAATTAAGAAAACACACAACTCAAAAGGTATAGTCTATTATAAAACTAATGCCATTACAGCTGCAGGTTACAGCGGAGGACCTGCTGTTAACAGCCGAAATAAAGTAATAGGTGTTTTAGTTTACGGGATTTACATTGAAGTGGGCAAACATGAAAGAAATATAGGCAGTCTTTTTTTATCAGCATATTACATCAAAAAGATATGTAAAAAAGATAGGGTGTCAATTAGGGTCTCTTAATCCCTAAAAAACATTATTTTTTTCATTCTTAAATTTAATTAAAAATCATCCCCCATGTTGTCTGCCCACAGACCTGCTGACTGTTCCATATCTATTAAGCTTGTCTCTCAAAACTGCTGCACTATTACATTCAGGATCAGAGTCAGAATACAGCAATGTTACAGTCCCATTTTCTTTTTCAAAGTTTCGAATAATGGAAATAAGCGTCTTTTTCTTTCGTAGTTCCTCACGATATTTCTTTTTAAACCCCTCACAGTCTACAGAGTTTTCCGTGATCCATTTATCCACATCCATTGTAGGGGCAATTTCTTTAAGCCATAAATCCACTTTTTCATCTTCTTTTGATAATCCCTCAGGCCATGTTTTATCTACTAAAATTCTATATCCATCTTTTTTACCTGAAGGTTCGTAAATACTCTTGATTTTAAACATGCCTGATCACCGACACAGTACAGCATTTAATCTCAAAAAATATAATTATTTTAAAATTTCAGATATTACTATGTTGATGCTGATTAATAAGTTTGCATCTATCTTTAAACATTGAAATATTTACCATGTGCACTTATCCAGGAAACATGCCGCTAAATCTCTTGTTTTAGGGCTTGAACTATCCAATTGTGCCTCAATAAACTTTGCTACCCTGTCTTTATCCTTAATCTCAGGATACATTTTTCTAAGTGCTTCTATGACATAAGATTTAAGCAGCTCATTCTGCTTGCCCTGATGGATATTGTCAATATCTAAAAGCCTGTCAAGTATTTTTGATTGGAGCTCTGGCTTGTTCAACGCGATTTTACTGGAATTAAGAGCTACATGAGAAGCTGTCATGATCTTGTCCCCTGCAAGGATCCCATAATATTCTTCAAAAATATCTTCGAACTTATTTTCGTTATCTACCCTGGTAAGGTCTGCCAGAATATAAATCGCAATGTATTTGTGGTAATTATTTTTACTCATGAGCATATTATGGAAATATTCCCAGTGTGAATAAAGAATTTCTGGTTTTTCTGCGCTTATAATCTGAAGTGCATTAAAACTATTAGATCGAGTAGTGTTATCCTTAGATACAGCTCCTTTAAGTAGTTCATGTAATAACACTTTATCATTTAGCGCTTTTTCAGCTAATTTTTTAATATCGGCATCTTTTTTATCTAAATCATATTTTGACACACTGAAACCCCCTTTTAACAATTTATATTTCAAAAAATTTATTTATTAATCCTTTTTAAATCATTATCAATATATCCAGATTTAAATTACAGTCTCCCATCCAAATAAATCCTGATTTTTTATATATTTACTAATTAACTGAATTTGAATTATATAAACAATAAATGTGCTCCCTAATGGATGTCATTTACTATACTTATGACGCTTTTCATATTTATTTCTTAAAATACAGTGAAAAATTGAATTATTAAACTTATTTTACAAAAGTAATACATAATTTGAATTTATTCAACATAAAATAAACTGAAAATGGCATTTTTCACCAAAAAGTAAATTATCAATGCCCTATGTTTTTATCTAGAAGGAATATGCCCCCCCTAAAATAGCTAAAATCATTTAATATTTTTAAAATTAGGGTTTAATTGGAATGGCATAATCAAAAATAATAATAAATTATGGAAACTCAATAACAATTTAAAATAAAACTTCCTATACTGTCTTTTTTTGATAAAATAAGCATTGATTAAGTTTATTTTTGGAAAATAGAGCGAAATATTTATATGTGATATGAGATTATTAGGGTTGTCTTGAAATGCTATTTTTGAAAAATGGTTATCATGACATAAAGGCGGTTTAATCAAGCGGAATACTACATACATACATATAATTATGTTATGCAGTTTATTTTCTGGTTTTAAGATATAAAGGAGCGCGGAAGATTAAAATATTGCAGATAATAGTTTAGAATTTCAAAGTAATTTATTCTAACATTACATGCAGTTTAATGTCCTTTTTATCAATCCAGAATGATTAAGAGGTGTAATAGTGATTTGCCCAAAATGTGGCTTTAAAAATGCCGCATACGCAAATTTTTGCGGAAAATGTAATAGTGAACTTAAAAAGTCAAGTATTTTATCAAAAAATTTTTTACCATCATATGATTTTAAAAACAAAACATCAGTGCTGCTTAAAGCATTGATACTTATAGTTGCAGTGGTTGGGATCTCTGGAATTGCCAATGCCCACCCAGTTTCTGCAAACTCATTATCCCCTAATTCACATGTAGGTGCGGTTCAAAATGGAACTGTCTATATTGAAAGCGGTTTTTCAGGAGTGGTTACAGTTAAGAATCCCATTACTCATAAGAAAGTAAATGTGACAGTTAATTATCAACCATACAGTACTGGATCGGGGTCAATTGTAACTAAAAATGGTTATATCATAACTGCATTTCATGTCGTAAGTGATTCCAATACGTTAGCTAATAAAAATAAACTTAAGAAAATGAATTCTAACGATATAAAATGGTATGTAGAAGAGATAGGTTTAATAAATTACATAAAGAGTGATCCTAAATTAAATTCTAAATTCTTCAAAAATACATCTAACCAAGATCCTCAAAAAGCTATGGGAGATGTTACAGCTAAATTCATTAAAAATGGATGGATATCCACAAAAACATATAACTCAAGCATTTATGTTAAAGGTCTTGGGTTAAAAGGCGAAGGACGCAACGATTCTCTAAAAGCACATTTAGTTGATGTTGGAGATAGTAACAAAGACCAGGATATAGCTCTTCTAAAAGTCAATCTTGATAAAGGCAAAAAATTACAGGCATTAGCAGTTAGTGGAAAGAATCCAAAAACAGGTGAAAAAATTTCTATATATGGGTATCCTGGTAAAAAAATGGAAGCAAGGCTAAAGGCAAATAGTAAAACCAATCATTCAACTTCAAAATCATTGAATTATACTCCATTTGAATCATCAGGTCATTTGACAGCTAAAGAACCTAATGCTCAAGGTACAATTTATTATAGAACAAGTGCAGTTACAGCTGAAGGTTACAGCGGAGGACCAGTTGTTAACAGTAAAAATAGAGTAACAGGCGTATTAGTTTACGGAATTGGATCTAAAAAAAATCCTGAAAAAATGGTAGCTAGCCTTTACTTATCTTCAAAATACATTAAAGAAATCTGTAATAAAAATAAAGTGCCAATTACAGTTTCTTAGTTAAAAAATTTCTTTTTTATTCAAATGCGAATTTGTTGTGTCAAATCTGCGATTTTTTACAACAAATTTTTATAAATTTTTTTTCATGATTTCATGGCGTCGAAAATGAATTTTCGAGAACCCGAAAATACTTGATTATGGATTTATTTCCTATAAAAGTCTAAGATATCAATAGCCCGATATATCTTTCCCTTATAATTAAATTTAGATTGAATTGCATGCTTTGGACAAAATGAAGCACATCTCATACAATATTGACAGTTTAAGTCATGGACAGGAAATTCCTCTGGTTCCATCTTGATATTCCCAACAGGGCAGAGCCCATCGCATATTCTACATTTATCGCATTTTTCCTCATCCACCTTGAAAAGGAAATATTTCTGGTGTAAGTCTATTTCTGTTAGCTTCAAAGCTCCTCTAGAAAATAAATACATTGCATCTGATAAAAGTGGATTTCTACCCCATTCAGCCAATCCATGCATAATATCCCATGCATACGTTTTGGCCTTTATAAGGCCTTTTTGAATTTTATTCTGGTTTGTATCTTCATCCTGTATGTAAAAAATATTAGAGGGCATTTGAATCTCCATGGCACCGATTGGAAAGTAGCCCTTCCTTTCAATAATTCTTCGAAGAGGACCAACTATTCCACCAGAAAATCCACCAAGTGTATCAACCATGAAAATTTTTGTACCATTTGCACGGGGTAATGATTCCATGAAGTCCCATACAAAGGGATATGTTGAAAATACAGCAACAGGAAACGCGAGCCCGATGATATGTTCTAAATTTAAATCATCTGGATTTGATTCTTCAATTTTGTATAAATTTACGTTTATACCCTTTTCTTCAAATGTATCACGCATCTTTTTAACTACTAAAAGAGTATTTCCAGTCCCTGAAAAATAGTAAAAATCAATAGTATCCTCATTAATATCCCATATATCCTTTATTAATGTAAAATCCATTTTTAAACGCCTGCTTTAATTTTAATATGAACATAAATTTATTAATCCTTGACTTCAATTGCAATTTTTATATCTCTTTCAAGCAGATTTTTCTCTTTATTTAAAAATTCCTTGGCCTTTACTGCATGATAAGTTTTTCCTAAATTAAAAGTTCTTTAGCTTTAACAGCATGGTAAGTTTTCCCATTATGGTTAATTTTACATGGAATTGCCTGTTTAGGGCATAAAGAAGTGCATCTTAAACAGTACTGGCAGTGCATAAGATTTTCAGGATATTCATCCTCTTCCATCTTAATGTTATCAATTGGGCACAATTTAACACATGTTCCGCACTTATTACATTTTTCATTATCTGCACTTAAATACAATAATTTTTGGTTTAAATCGGTTTCAGTAATTTTTAAACCTAACAAAGAGGTATAATATGCTGCATCTGAAAGTAGGGGCACTCTTCCCCATTTAGTTTTTCTGTTTATTATTTCATTGGCGTATTCTTCAGCTTTAATAAGTCCTTTTTCAATTTTATTTTTATTGGTTTCTTCGTCCTGTATATAAAAAATATTAAGGGGCATAATGATTTCTTTTGCGCCAATTGGAACATATCCTTTCTTTTTAACAATTTCCTTCATATGTCCGACTATTCCTCCAGAAATACCTCCAAGTGTATCAACCATAAAAATTTCAGTGCCTTCAGAGTGAGGTAATGATTTTACGAATTCCCATACAAATTCATAGGTTGAAAGCTCAGCAACGGGAAATCCCAGACCAATTGTATTATTTAAGTTAACTTTTTCAGGGTCGGAATTTTCAATTCGATGCATTTTAGCCTCAATTCCATTTTTCTGGAAAGTTTCCTGCATTTTTTTAACTACAAGAAATGTATTTCCAGTTCCAGAGAAATAATAGAAATCTATTGTTTTTAAATTCATATTATACACATTCCACCAACTTATTTTTGAAATATTAATTTTAATCCTCTAATTGCAATTTAGAATTATGATTTTCCAGGCCTGCCAAAAGAATATTTTATTGCTCCCTTTGGACATGAATCAACACATTGGCCGCATAAA
This sequence comes from Methanobacteriota archaeon, assembly GCA_023409695.1. Taxonomy (GTDB): domain Archaea; phylum Methanobacteriota; class Methanobacteria; order Methanobacteriales; family Methanobacteriaceae; genus Methanobacterium_D. The sequence goes on from JAEYQZ010000174.1 coordinate 15,119, forward strand.
ATACATTCAAAATCATGCATATCTTCTTTTTTCACTTTTTGCTGCACGTCAAGACTCATAGGACAGTTTTTACAGAGTCTACATTCTGTGCAAAGCTCTTTATCCGTTCTAAGGTGAAGTGAAGGCCATCTAAAAAAATTCTTTATTTTTGTTCCAATGATCATAAATGGAGCTATAAAACAGAAATAATGACAGTTAGCTCTCTTTCCAGCGAGCATGGAGATTACAATTGTAGATAGCAATACGCCGTAGTAAATAATGTACATAAATGGTTCTGTAATAGAAACTCCATTATTGGTCATGAATAAAGGATCAATTTTAGTTAAACCGCCTGCTAATAAAGCCATTAGTGCAATAACAGTTAACCATGGTACAAAGAGGAAATATTTAATCCAGTTATATTTTCCACCCCTTGTTTTTCCATCATTTATTGAAAAGCAGTACTCCTGAACTCCTCCAGTTGGGCAGGCCCATCCACAAAATGCTCTGCCAAAGAACAATGAGGAAATGAATAGAGCTGTGAAAGTTATAAAGCTGCCGGTAATTATCCCCATGGAAGTTCCCCATATTATCAAAATAGGCGAAAAGTAAAACATTGTAACTGGGAAAAGTAAAAGTGAAACTAATAATGTTGTTTTTCTAATTTTCTGTTTTTTACCAGGCATATATAATACCTCTATTTTTATTTTACCGCACTAATCAATATTAAAGATTTATTTTCATAATTAAACCACAATACTGCTTTAATTTCTAATTAATTGATATATAACGCTTATATTTTTTTCATTTTTCAATTGGTTTTATAAATTTTTCTTCAAACCGTTTTACTACTTCTTCAAGATTCAGCCGCTCATCGAGGATCATGTAACATATAATTCCATCTAAGGCCGCTACTAATGTAACTGCACTAGTTCTAGCATCATGTGGAATAAATTCACCCGCTTCAATTCCCATCTTAAAAGCTTCTTCCATATACTCCATATAATCCCCAGTAAACTGTTGATAATACTTTAAAAGCTCAGAATTGTCTAAAATTTTAGTAATAGACAGAAAGAGAAAAGTAGTTTCTACAGGATGTTCTAACCAGTACCTGAGATAATTTTCTATATAAAACAGCAGCCCCTCTTTAACTGATGACATTTCCACTGATTCATATGCTATTTTCTCTAATTTTTCACTTATCTTCTGATTAACAAATACTAGTACCATATCCTTGCTTTTAAAGTGGTGATATAACCCCCCTTTGCTTATACCTGCATTTTTGGCAATTGATTCCATTGTTGTATTTTCATAACCTTTTTTTAGGAAAATTTCCATGGCAGCATCAGTGATATCATTAATACGTTTTTCTTTGGATTTCTTTTTAGTCATTATATTTCTCCAAAAAACCGACTGTCGGTTTGTTAAAATAATAGTAATACTTTTCAATATATAAAACTTTCTAAAACTTTCAAATTGTCCAAAATTATAAATTTTGAAAAATATTTAAATTCATCCAGTTTAAATCTTCTAAAATCAGTTTAAACAATATAATAAAAGACCGAAAAAAAATTAGATTTAATATATAAAAATATACAACCATTTAAGAGATTAAGATACATTAAATCTTAAAATTAGCCATTAAATTAAGTTAATCCGCCAAAATTCAAACTATGGAAATTTTATGATGAATTCTGTCCCTTGACTTCTATCCATATTTATTTCACCCTGTATCTGATCTACCAGGCTGTTTACGATTCTTAAACCTAAAGAATCTGATTTTTTGTAATCTAACTCTTCTGGAAATCCGATTCCATTGTCAGAGATTACCAATACATAATTTTTACTATCTTTGTAGAACTTTATTTTGATAATACCATTTCTACTATCCTTAAAGGCATGTTTCAGGCTGTTTGATATGAGTTCATTGACTATAAGCCCTAACGGAATTGATGTTTCAGTATCTAGTTTATGATTTTCTAAATCAAAATCAATTTTTACATTATTAGATTGGCCAGAATATGTTTCGAAGAGTTCCATAGATAGTTTTTGAATGTAGTCTGCAAAATTAATCCATTTAAGGTCAGTTGTCTGGTATAGTTTTTCATGAATTAAAGCCATAGATCTTGCACGGTTTTGACTATCCCTGAATATATTCTGCGTTTCTATATCCTCAATATATCTTGCCTGTAAATCAAGAAGACTTGAAATAACCATTAAATTATTTTTTACCCTGTGATATGTTTCCCTAATTAGCATTTCTTTTTCTTGAAGGGAATTTTTAATTTTATCTTCCATTATTTTACGTTCTGTGATATCGCGTGCTATGTGCACACTTCCAAGTGTATTTCCAGATTTATCCTTTATAGGAGCGGCTGTAACCAGGAAATATCCTCCCAAATTAGGTTCATATACTTCTTCAGTATGCCTTTTATTATCAAACATCATTTTTGCATGAGGGCAGTTATCAATAGGCAATTTAGTGCCGTGAATTGCCTCAAAACATCTGACTCCTAAACACGAATCTGGAGACGTATTTAGACACTCCGCCATGGCATTGTTTACCCATATAATCTCATATTTAGGATCCAAAATAGCTACAAGATCAGGTAAAGAGTTTAATACAAACTTCCATCCTTCAATGCCCTCTAAAAATGATGTTACACAGTATTCCATATTCATTTTAATCATTTACCAAAAGGGTTTTATCAAGTAACTCATTTTATAATCTGAAGTTTTATAAATAAACTGCTATAAGCCACATAATAATAAATAAAATTAGTTTTTTAAGAAGATAACTAAAAATAGTAGTTTTATTTCGCTTTTTCTCTTGAATCTATCAAATTAACAATTTTGTAAGTAGCTTGAGAGTATTCCTTAGAATATTTTTCAATTGCGTCATCTAGAGCATTTAAAATTTCCTGATTTCTATCATGTTTAAATGAATTAAGTGATTCACGATATACCTCTAATCTATCTAAGAACTTCTCAAAGTTCTCTTTAGTTAATAAGTCATGGAATTCACCATAGCCAAGTTTTTCGATATACATCGCATTAACCGTTTGTTCAGGCTGCTTTCTTACAGGAATACAAAACACTGGCTTTTTAAGATATAATGATTCACTTATTAAAGTAAATCCCCCATTAGAAATTACTGCTTTACATGATTCAAAGTCTTTAAAGAATTGATTTTCATTAAATTTCCTGAAGTGGAGATTTCCATCTTCTTTTTCCATGTTAAAACCGTAAATTACAAAGTTTTCATTAATAGATTTTAATGTGGAGATAAGTTCTAAATTGGAATCACTTGTTTGATAAACAAGTATATGTTTGCCATTTACTGGTTTAAGATTTAAAATCTCATCTCTAAGTATTGGAGGGAACAGTTCTGTTTTTTCCTTATTTTTAATTTCAGGATAGAAAAATGTCGTAATCAAATATTTTTTAGGTTTACTTACGAATAAACGGATTACTCCTCCGGCCACTATTTTTTCACTTAAATTTCTGTCAGGGAGGTCTAATTTACATTGATTAATGACATGTATATTATCCAGACTGATTAAAGGTATTCCAAGTAGTTTACTTAAAAGATTGGAAAACGCCTCAAAATCAGAAACTATAATATCTGGTTTAAATGCTCGGGCAATATTATAAAGCAGTTTGATATTAAACTTCAAACTTTTTGGAAGGTCTTTAACCACAGAAAAGAATGTAGATTTATACTGAGCATTATTTCCACTGTAAACAGTGTTAGGCCCCTCTATATAATATACATCATCAAATTTTTCTGAAAGATAATCAAAAGCTCTTCCACCAGCAAAAATAATCACATCATTTTCCTTTAACAGGTGTTTAATCGTTACTGAACTTCTAATAGCATGGCCCATCCCTTCACCACATACAGAATAAAGAATCTTCTTTTTATTTTCTTTGGAATGGCCAAATGTATAATTTAATTCTCCTGCTGTAACTTTTTTACCCATAAAATCGTAAAGAGTACTCTTTGCGTAAATTAGTGCTAGACTTTTAAGTCCTTCTTTTTCAAGTCTTCTTGTAGATATAAGAAGTTTAGGTTCTCTTAACACTTTAAAAGAGTGTATTTTCCCTATTCGTTCTATATAATCGCTGTCTTCACCAAAATCAAGACATTCATTAAATCCTTCTGCTTCCTCATGAATCTCTTTCTTTGTTAAAATCCCATAGCAGCCTGCACCATGGGGTTTTATTGACTCCACAAGTTTCATAAAGAAATTGGCAAAGTCGTGCAGCAATTTATCTTTCTTACTGTCACTAATTGGAACTAATTGGGTTATACCAATATCAAGATTATTTTCTGTAAATTCATTTAATGCAGATTCAAGATATCCTTCTGTTAATATCGCATCAGAATCAAGGAATAACAAATATTCCCCTTTTGCCACTTCGGCCCCTTTATTTCGGCCCACGGCAGGAGATCCGCCATCTACAACCCTACATCCAAATGATTTTGCGATTTCTCTTGTTTTATCGGTTGATTTAGCGTCCGCTACGATAATTTCATAATCTTGGAAATTCTGATCTTTTATACTTTGAAGTAATTTAGGGAGATAACACTCCTCATTGTAAGTTGGGATTATTATACTAAGCATTCATAGTTTAGTTTATTTTAAATTATTTTTAAAGCTTACTATTTAGAGCATAATTAATACTAATTTACATACTTTTTATGTATAAATATAAATTAATTACAGGTACCCATTAAACCTATTTTTAAGAAAACTTTTTAAGAAATGGAACTAAAACGTTATCAAAAATAAAATAATCTCCATTTAAAAACATACACACCATAATTAAATTTAAGATAAAATAAATTACATTCCTTTAATTTCTATTAATTATAGCAAAAATAAGTCATTATAAACTGTTTTTACACATACCATCTCTAACCCTACATAGAATACATTCCAAATCTATCCTTTATCAATTTTTAACTATCTTTTTTAATATCAAAAATTTATGTGGAATTTTAACTTATAATCTCCACAAATCATATCTAAACTACAATTAATTATACTAAAAAGCGCTTTAAACATCTATCCATATCAAAAAACAGTGAAAATGTCGTAATTGGACTGCCATAAACTTATAATAAATTACATCCTAATTTAACCTTTTTATATATCAATTCATTCAAGACCATTTTAGCTTTATTACAGCCATAACGAAATGTTATTTACTACTTCAAAATTATTGCCAATATATCATTTTCAGCTTTTATTATATTTCACTATTCTACAAAAAAGTTATATTTTTAATTAATTAAATTTCATCAGTTATATAACCAATAAATTCATACAAATCACGTATTATACTAAAAAAAGAATTTTAATGAAAAAACCTGAAATTTTTGATAGGTCTTTATATCTTCCAAAGTACAATACAGTAAATGCAGAACAAAAATTATAAATAGAAGTTAAAATGAAAACTTTAGTTTTTGATTTTATATTACTTTTAACTTTTAGTAAAATGGAGATGTTAACATAGACAGTATAGACGAATATCTAAGCGAATTTTTAGAATCTGCAGGCAAAACAGATGAAATAAAGAGAATAAATGATCAAATAACTATCTATCAAAATGAATTAAACAATCTCGAAAATAAAGAAACTATCACTACAAACAATATTACACACATAGAAGAGGAACTTAAACATCTTAAAGAGGATTTTAAAGAAGATAACAGTAATTCAATTCTTAAAGATATTAAGACTACAGAAACTAAATTAAATGATCTTGAAGAGCGCCATACAACCATTAAAACATTGATATCAGAGAAAAATGGAACCATAACCGAGTTAAATCATGAAAAAGACGATTTAATTAAAAAATGTCTTATGAAACTGCACGCAGACATGAAAAAAAGTCACAGAAAAGTAACTGAAGACCATGACAAATATGTGGAGCTATACACACAGGCAAGGGAAGAAAGATACAGTATAGAACGAAAAATGAGGAATTTGAAAGTACTTGTCTATAAAAATTATAAAATACGACTAAAATAAATTTGACAACATGTCAAATTTTAATTTATAACTGTTTAAAAGCGAGTTAATCAATTTATATCTTGTCATTAAAAAAAAATAATATACTGTAATTAAAAGTCAATTAATACGACTAAAATAAATTTGACAACATATCAAATTTTATATTAAATTGTAATCAGTTAAAATAAGTATTAATCAATCTTTTACTATTAATTTACAAAAATAAGCGGAAAATACTATAATTAAAACTTAATTAGTACATTAAAAAATATTTTAAATGATATAAGTTATCCTCCGCCGTCACAGAGCTCGGTACTCATATCAACATCTTCGCCAACAAGTTTCTTCCTGTTTTTAAGTTTTTCTTTGAGATCTTCTCTGGATTCTTTATTAAGTCCATTTTTTTCTATTTTTTCAATGGTCTGTAAATAATTGCTTTTATACCAGAGATCTGTATCTTCTAATTTTGCCCAGGTGGCTTCATTTTCAGTTTTAATGTCAACAACTTTACCAATTGTGCCTGTTCCATTGTATATGACATAGGAACCTTTAATTATAGGTTTACCGCAGGAATCTGAAACTTCCATTATTTAACCTCCCATACTGCTAGATATCAGTCCTCTTTAGTAAGAGTTAACCTTGTCTTTTCAGGAGCTTTTTCCTCTTCTTCTTCAACTATTCCTTCTATTTCAGCTTCTTCAAGATTTAAGAGTATGTAGTCCCCTACCTGTTGAATGTCACTGGACTTAATTTCAAAAGTTTTATTTCTGACCCATACTTCACCAGTAGATATTGTAATAGTATTTATAATTCCTTCTTTTGGCATCAAATCAACATCAGATACTTTACCTATTTCCATCGCATTTTTATCCAGGACTTTTCTACCCATTAACTCGCTTACTTTCATAAATACACCTGTTTTGTAGTCTATTTTTTAAAGCATATATTTTTTATGAGTGCATAATATAACTGTAATATAATTATTATTAACAGCGTATTTATCTTAGATTTAAAATATACTCCAAAAATTCCATTTAAAATTTAAATTAATTATTTTTATAGAGATATAATTTTATTAACATGATTAGCCATAGTAATATACAGATATTATGAAATCTTCATTTAAAATATTCAGCGCATTTGGAATCCCCGTGGAGCTACACATTTCATTTCTATTATTAATGCTTTTTATATACATTATAGCTTTCTTAGGAGTAATATCAATATATATAGCATTTTTAATTACATTACTATTTGTAACAGTTGTTGTACATGAATTAAGCCATTCTTATGTGGCAAAAAGATATGGAGTTAAAGTAGGTAAAATAGTTCTCTTACCCATTGGAGGCGTATCTGCAATGGAAGAGATTCCTAAAGATCCAGATCAAGAACTCAAAATAGCCGCTGCTGGACCACTTGCCAATATCTTAATCGCATTAGCTTGTTTTGTAGCCCTGCTAATTATTGGCGGTGTAAGATCTTTAACTTTTTACTCATTTTTTATTTCTAACACTCCATCAGTAGATTTATCGCTGTTTCTTGCTAACTTCTTAGGAGTTAATCTGGTACTAGGACTTTTTAATCTTCTCCCTGCTTTCCCTATGGATGGGGGAAGAGTTTTAAGAGCTTTTTTTGCAAAAAGGATGAGTTATACAAAAGCAACTAAAGCTGCTGCATCAGTAGGAAAACAATTTGCTATCTTAATGGCTATCCTGGGTATATTTTTTAATTTTATTTTGATATTGATAGCCATATTCATTTACTTAGGTGCAGATCAGGAATATAAAAATATTCTAATTTCCTCCAAGCTCGAAGGAATCAGCGTTAGAGATATCATGACTAAAGAAGTAAATACATTAACTCCAGATACCTCTGTTTCAGAGACGTTAAATATCATGTTCAAGCAAAGACACATGGGCTATCCCGTAGAAGATCATAGTGAACTTGTTGGTATCGTTACTTTCGATGACATTTCTAAGATACCTGAAAATCAGAGGGATACACCTATAGGAAATATAATGACTAAAAAACTTATTTCAGCAAGCCCTGATGAGCCTGCAATGAATAGTCTGGAAAAAATTACTAAAAACAATATTGGAAGACTTCCAGTTATTGAAAATGGAAATTTAGTTGGAATAATCTCTAAAACAGACATAATGAGGGTTTTAGAAGTATTAGATACTAAACCACAGGAATAATTTCTTTTTCATCACTTAATTAAATTCAAGTTTCCTCTAAAATAATTGTGAATTTGTAGACAGGTTCAAACTCAGATTCAATACTATTTAAAGAAGATATGCCTCTAAATTTATATGAAACTGGTTCAATACTCCCATTAACTTTATCTAATGAAATCAATTGGCCATTTTTTACTGTCTGGCTTTCATCATTTTTATCTTCAAAGAATTCATGAATTATCTTTCCAATTTCACCCACAGCAGAAACATCAACCCTTTTAATTCCTTCTCTATCATTTTTCATTTCAACGAAATCTTTCAAAACTTTAAGTTTGTATTCTTCATTCCCACAGACTTTACTAAATGTTACTTTATTTACAGCCTCGCTCATAGAATACCTCCGGTATAATTCATGCAATTTCCGAGTATGACTTACTTAATTTTAGATATGAACTGAACTTATAAAAAAAATTTACTATTTTAAAGTCCAATCCAACAAATAGTTCCTAAATAGTCAATAAAAAATAGTTACTTCAGTAAAAATAATTTCCCATTTTGGGAAAAGATAAAAATTAGGCATACATAACTATTATATTATACCAGTTGTCTATAAAATTATTAAAGTTGAGAGTCTTAATTTAATATACCTCCTAAAATCATTCTTAATTTAACTACCATATTTAAACACTTATTTTTGGAGAAAATAATAATGGAAAATGCATGCAAATTCATAATTAACCAGATAATCGAGGGAGAAATTAAAACAAAGAAAGATCTAGAGAAAGCAAAACATAAAGCTTGCAGAGACTACAAGCTTGAAAAATTTATGAGTAATTCAATGATACTGGAAAATGCAACTCCTGATGAGAAAAAGAGAATAGTACGGATCATACAAAAAAAGCCCACAAGAACCATATCAGGTGTTGCAATAGTTGCAGTAATGTGTAAACCACACAAATGCCCTCACGGAAGGTGCCTTTACTGTCCAGAAAGTGATATAGCCCCTCCAAGTTATACTGGAGAAGAACCAGCAGCATTACGGGCCAGAATGTTTAAGTTCGACCCTTATTTACAGGTATACAACCGCCTGCTTCAACTTGAAAGTATAGGCCATCCTCTAGACAAAGTAGAATTAATTATAATGGGAGGAACATTCCCTTCATATTTCCTGTGTTATCAGGAATGGTTCGTCAGCAAATGCCTTCAAGCTATGAACGATTTTGGAGTGAAAGATATATCAGTTTCATCTGAAAATTTTAAAGGGTTCAATGTTGGAGATAATATCGAAATTCCTCAGAAATTCGTTTATCTAAAGGATGTTCAAAGCAAAAATGAAAAATCACAGGTTCGCTGTGTAGGTATGACATTTGAAACCCGTCCAGATTACTGTAAAACACAAGATGTTGATAGAATGCTCAATATGGGTGTTACAAGGGTGGAACTTGGAGTCCAAACCATTTACAACTATATATACAAACGAATTGACCGTGGACACACAGTAGAAGATTCCATTGAATCTGCAAGAATACTCCGAGATTCAGGTATTAAAGTAGCAATGCACCTCATGCCTGGACTTTTTGCTGATTTTGATAGAGATTTGAGAATATTTAAAAGGGTATTTTCAGATGAACGTTTCAAACCAGATATGCTTAAAATCTACCCATGTTTAGTAACTAAAGGTTCAAAGCTCCACGAAATGTGGGAAAAAGGAGATTATAAACCATATACAAGCGAAGAAGCCGTTGAGTTGATAGCTCAGATTAAAAAGAACCTCCCAAAATGGGTCAGGACCATGAGAATCCAGCGGGACATACCTTCTCCTCTAATCGAGGCAGGAGTTAAAAAATCAAATCTTGGCGAACTTGTATACAAAAAACTCCATGATCTAGACGTCAATTGCAAGTGTATTCGATGTAGAGAAGTTGGACATAAAGCAGTACATGGGATTGAGCCTGATATTGAAAACGTGAAATTACTAACAGAAAAATATCGTGCTGGGGAAGGAGATGAAATCTTTTTATCATTTGAAGATGTTAAAAAGGATATCTTAATTGGATTCTTAAGGTTAAGGATACCCTCAGAGCATACCCATAGAAAAGAAATAGATGATAAAACTGCCCTTATAAGAGAATTACACGTTTATGGGTCGATGATGTCTATTGGTGAAAGAGAAGACGGGCAGTGGCAGCATATGGGCTACGGAGAATCATTATTAAATGAAGCTGCCAGAATTGCATCTGAAGACTACAATATGGAAAAGATACTTGTTACAAGCGGAATAGGGGCTCGAAACTACTACAGAAAATTTGGATATGAAAGATTAGGGCCTTATATGGCAAGAAAGATTTGAATTGAGCATAAAATAAAAATTCATGATAAATATGAGTGATAATAAGATCAGTCGGGAAATTTTAGAATTACTGTATAAACAGGAAAGAAGATGTAGTGCTGGTGTAAAAGAAGAGTTTTTAATGGAAAAACTGGAAGCAAAAATCGACGAAAATGAATTAAAAATTCACGTTGATTATTTAGATGAAAAGGGATATGTTCTTATAAAACCATTGTATGATGGTTTCGTAACAATTAGGAAGGTTACTATAACCAAAAAAGGTATAGATCTAGTTGGAAATCCTCGATTATAGATTATATTTATCAAAAAGAACTTAATAAATTAAAATGGTGTTCAAATGAGAAGTTTAGTAGAATCTCCAGAAAAAATCGCCAAAATCATCGACCACACCAATTTAAAGGCCGATGCCAGTGTAGAAGACATAGAAAAATTATGTAATGAAGCAAAAAGCTACGGATTCGCTTCAGTCTGTGTTAACCCTGCAAATGTTGAACTATGTACAGGCCTTTTAAAAGAGTCTGATGTAAACGTTTGCACTGTTATAAGTTTCCCTTTGGGAGCTAATACTTCCAAAATTAAATTTTTTGAAACTAAAGATGCAGTGCAGCATGGAGCAGATGAAATTGATATGGTGATGAACATTGGCACTCTTAAATCAGGACTTAATGATGCTGTGAAAACAGATATAGAAGGAGTTATCACTGCAGCAGAGGGCAAAATAGTCAAAGTAATCATTGAAACAGCCTTATTAACAAAAGAAGAGAAAATTCTGGCATGTAAGATAGTTAAGGACGCAGGTGCAGATTTCGTGAAAACTTCAACTGGTTTTGGATATCCTGGAGCTACAGTGGAAGATATTAACCTAATTAGAAAAACGGTAGGACCACAAATGGGTATCAAAGCTTCAGGAGGCATAAGAAATATAAAAACTGTCTTTGACATGGTAAAAGCCGGTGCAACACGGATCGGAACATCTTCAGGCGTTAAAGTTATGGAAGAGCTGCTGAAACTTAACCATAGTATAGAAACCGTTTAATTAAAATTAAGGATTTGATTAAAGGTGAAAAGATGGAAATTGAAATAGAAATAATAGGAAAAGGCAAGGCTACTGGAAAATTAGATGATAGAAACCCTGAGACTGCCAGGAAATTATATGAAACATTACCACTTCCTGGAACTGCACATACCTATCTAGAAGAAGTATATTTTGATATGACAATGGAATTAGACTATGAAAACCCATCGAAAACTACTGAAGAAGGAGATATATGTTACTGGCCACCAGGGCCTGCTTTCTGTATATTCTACGGCAAGTCACAGCCTGTTTCTGAAGTAAACAATTTCGGAAAAATAACAGAAAATTTAGAGCTCTTTAAAAAGTGTAAAGATGGGGATGAAATAATAGTAAGGAAAAAATAGTAAAAAGAATCCCTAAAAATCTTTAAAAGTTAAAAATAGAAAATTTTAGTAAATATTTTATATTTCATTTATTTCAGTATACAAAGTATTCCTTCGAGCTGGAACCCTTCCAATATCTTTTATTGTTCTTTCCAATTCGCTTGGAGGAGTAGATTCCCCATAAGATGCCCCTGCAGACTTAGATATACTTTCTTCACCTAAAGTACCTCCAAGGTCGTTTGCACCTGACATAAGACAGAACTGGGCAAATTTAAATCCGAGTTTCACCCATGAAGCCTGTATATTTTTAAGCAGGTCTCCAAACATTAACCTTGAAACTGCATATAACCTTAAATCGTCTGCTCCTGTTGTTCCAGGGCTTGAAATTCCGCTTCTGAAAATTGGGGCATTTTTGTGCATGAACGTTAAAGGAACAAATTCTGTAAATCCACCTGTTTTTTTCTGTATGTTCCTTAAAATCTCAAGGTGTTCAATTCTATGATGTATATTTTCAACATGGCCGTACATCATCGTACATGTCGTTGGAACTCCAGTATTATGGGCCGTTTCGATGACATCGATCCACTCTGCTGTGCTTAACTTTCCAGGACATATGATGTCTCTTATATCATCGCTTAATATTTCAGCAGCTGTTCCAGGCATTGAACCAAGCCCTGCCTTTTTCAACATCTTGAGCGTGTCTTCTACCTCAAGTTCTGCTTTTTTGGACCCGTAAAATATCTCCATTGGAGAAAACGCATGAACATGAACATTTGGAACTTCTTTTTTGACATTTAAAAGAATATCTTCATAAAAATAAGCATCTATATCTGGGTGCAGTCCTCCCTGTATGCAAACTTCAATTGCGCCTTCATCTGCAGCATTTTTCGTTCTTCGGACGACCTCATCAATCTCTAAAAAATACGCATCTTTATCATTTTCATCTTTTTTAAACGCGCAGAAACCGCATGTTCCAGAGCAAATATCAGTGAAGTTAATGTTCCAGTTTTGAATATAAGTTACTTTGTCTCCTGCCAGCTCTTCCCTGAGCAGGTCTGCGGTGAAAATTAACGCTTGAAGTTCTCTTCCCTTAACTTTCATCAGTTTTTCTGCTTCATCCTTTGAAATTTCGTCATCAAAAGATTTTTCCAGTATTTTTTTTATCTGAGGATCGATGTTCATGGTGTCAAACATACAATTCCATATTCAGGTTTACTGTTTTAAAAGTTTTGGTGGTAAAATTTCAGATGTTTTCATATACTTGTTTCTGAAATTAATTCTACAATTTTGTAAAGGACCATACTTCATATTTGGAGACAATTCAATGATTTCTGATATTTATCCTGCCCATTTTATTCTAAACTAAATCTTCTATGATTTAACCCCTTAATCATGGATTAAACCAGTGGAATACCAAATTCATTAAATAATACTAATTTTTCAAAAATAGATTTTCTAATAGTTAGTACATTTTCATGAGGTGTTAAATCATGCATATAAAGTATTTATATTTAAATTAGAAAAAGAACATTATGAAGAAGCACCATTTAATAGGATGTTGCGGCATATCTTGCGGATTATGCCCCCGGTTTCAATCAAAAGCAAAATCTCGATGTTTAGGCTGCGGGCCAGATGGTCATTGTTCTTACTGTTCAATTTTTAGATGCTGCGTAATGAAGCGGAATTATGAGACCTGTGCAGATTGCAGTGATTTCCCATGCGAAAGATTTGATGCATGGTTTGATGGGGATAGTTTTGTCACTCACCACAAATGTCTTTCTAACCTTACTAAGATTAAAAGAGCTGGGATTAAGGAATTCTTAAAAGAAGAAGCAGAAAGGCAGGAACTTCTTGAGTTAATGCTGGAAAAATATAATTCTGGACGGAGCATGAGTCTTTATTGTTTAGCATCAGCTCTTATGAGCATTGAATCACTGAAAGAAGCCCTAAACCAAATTGAAGACGTCACAGAAAACAAACCAAAATCATTTAAAACTATAATTCAAAAACTCGCAGAAAAAGAAAATATAAATTTAAAACTCAGAAAGTGATTAAAGCTTGTTCCACAATGATGGTTTAGCGATAAATATTCTAATTTAATTTCCCACCATACAATTTTAACTGTATAGATTAAAGTTTATTTATGGACCATAAAGAAGTAAAATTCAAAAAAATTTAAACTTCACTTTTACAAAGCCCCATAAACTTAATATTAAAAATACAAAAAATAAGCCATTATAACATTTATACAACCATCAAAATATTGAAGGGCTAAAAGAGTTTATCAGGAAGCAATTAAAATGTATCGTTTGACATCCAAATTGGTGATTTACAAAAATATCGACAAAGACAGCATTTTATTTAGATTATCTAATATCTGCCAGCAGTTTGCAGCAGGCGACTACGAGAAAGAAGATCTGATTACAGATATTTATATCGAAATCAACCGCCTGCTTGACATTTCAACACGTTATGGCTTTGATAAAAATTTGTGGCACAATTATCTGGCTTTTGTTTTGGCCATGACTGAAAACCCATTTACGCTTGTTTCAGAAAAAGTTGGGGCCAATGAAGGTACTGTAAATAAATTTGCCCGGGGCGATTTCTGCATCTTCAAGCAGTTGTTCGACTACGACTTTTCCGAAATGGAAAATGAACTGAATATCGACTGCTTTACGATTATCACAAATTATGAGGCTGTCGTGAAAAGTGAGCAGATTTTCAACAAGGGCGTTAGCGAAAAGGTTCAGCAGCTCAGTTGTGCTATTGAGCAGGCTGAAGATGACGCTGAGCTATATCAAATCATTACAGATTTTTACAAAACATATGGTGTTGGAAAATTTGGGCTGAATAAAGCTTTCCGTATTTCAACTGATGATAAGTCGGGAATCCTTTGCCCCATCACAGCGACCAGTGATGTACTGCTGGAGGATTTGGTCGGTTATGAATCTCAGAAAAAAGAACTTGTACAGAATACGGAAGCATTCGTTGAAGGGCGCAGGGCAAACAATGTCCTTCTCTACGGCGATGCTGGCACAGGTAAATCTGCAAGCATAAAAGCCATCTTAAATCAATATTACAGCCACGGTCTCCGTATGATTGAAGTCTACAAACATGAATTCAAGGAACTTCCGAAGATCATTGCAGCTATAAAAAACAGAAACTATCGCTTTATAATTTATATGGATGACCTGTCCTTTGAAGAGTTCGAAATCGAGTATAAATATTTGAAGGCAGTTATGGAGGGCGGCCTGGAAACAAAACCTGAAAACGTACTGATCTATGCAACATCCAACAGGCGCCATTTGGTTCGTGAAACATGGAGCGACCGTTCAGATATGTCAGAGGATGAACTGCACCGTTCTGATACAATGCAGGAAAAACTATCCCTGGCAGAGCGGTTTGGTGTGACAATCGGTTATTTCAAGCCTATGAGGAAAGAATATTTCGACATTGTTATAACTCTTGCAAGGCGATACCCTGAAATCAAACTGACAGATGAAGAACTGAGAGCAGAAGCAAGTAAATGGGAAATGCGTCATGGCGGAATGTCAGGACGTACGGCACAGCAGTTCATTGATTCACTGCTTGGCGCTGTTGATCTATCTTGATTTGCTTTTTAAAGATAAAGTGCAGAACTGCCGTGACTGGAAAAATAAGGAGCATACAATACAATTATTCTTCTCGCGAATAATCGCGAAATTTCTTATTTTGAGAACTAATATCCTCTTGAATTTAAGGGGGGAGGATATATTAAACTAATTTCCTCGCCCCATTAGTAGAATCGTTATAGAATCCATTTGATAAATTCATCAGGATTAATAAAAAGAGTATTTATAGTTTATTTTCTTTTCTTCGAGTGAGTTTTGAACCGATTATTGCTCCAATGGCTCCAATTAATCCCATTAAAACAAAACCGAATAAACTAACAATTATTGCAAATACTATAGCTAAACTTGTTGATCCCAAAGTGTTTCCAAGATCTGTAACTGCACTCATAACAGCTGAAGGCGAAAATAAAAACGAAATTATTTGCCATATTAAATCACTGATAAAACCCAAAATCAATCCATTAATAGCAACGTGCTTCAATCTTTTACTAGCAAAATAATAACCTGCTATTAAGCTTCCAAAAAATAATCCAATAAAACTAGACGCAAATATACCAATTATAAGACCAATAAGTAAACCTTTTCCAATTGCAGGAAAATCTAACATTAAAATAAAATTATTCCATTTTGACGACTTTTCATCACTATAAACTACCATATAATCCCCCTAATATTGTGATAGATTGCCTATTATTTAAAATTTGCTAAAATAAAATTAGGTACATTATTAAACACTCTTAATTATTTTTAAACATCATTAATTTCTAATTTAATTCCTAGTTTATCTGTTTTCATAAAGATGAAACCATAAATAGAATTTAATTTGTGATCTCAGGGTAGAACTCATGTGATAGGTACCTTTTAATGGATTCACTTGTGGTATCAGGGTAGAACCAACATCATTTTGTCCAAGGTTGCATTACTCCCCTAAAGCTTTTCTAAGAATCACATCCACCTCTTTTTCTAAACACTGAAACTCATGTTATGGGTTACTACCTTAAACTTTTTGTATAAAATTTCAAATGTCAGAAACTATCAGCTATCCCCCAATGTTATGTCACATTACAAGTTGAGGCACATATCCAAAGTTCATGAATTACAATATTCTATTAATGATGTGTCATGCTGAGGATTTTACATATATATCAAGCACATTTATTGAAACAGTATGGAGTTACCCATAGCCAAAAACACTATGAAAATCGATAAGTTTAAATATTATAGATGTAAACTTAAATTAGGAGGTGAAATTATGGCTGAATTACCAATTGCTCCAGTTGGAAGAATCATAAAAAATGCTGGTGCTCAAAGAATTAGTGATGATGCAAAGGAAGCTTTAGCAAAATCATTAGAAGAAAAAGGTGATGAAATCGCTAAAAAAGCAGTAGAACTTGCAAAACACGCAGGAAGAAAAACTGTTAAAGCTGAAGACATCGAAATGGCTGTTAAAACAGCCTAAGTTTTCCTTTTTTATTATTTCGAAATATTTTTTTCTTAGTTTAATTTGTTCAGTAATTTCTAAAATTATAAATTGATTTTTGATCAGTACAATACTTCTATTTTGAATTTTAAATGTTATTACGTTAATAAAGCACAAGTTAGGCCACCAAATAGCCATATAATATATAACAATTTAATACCAGCAAGTATTCCATGTTCAGTACAGCGAATCAAGATATTTTTCAACTGTCGAAAAAAATAAATATTTATTGAATTAAATAAAAGCTTGATATTAAACTAACTGACGGAGGCCGTTATATGAGTACTACTGAAAATTTAAAAGAAGCTTTTGCAGGCGAATCCCAGGCAAACAGAAAATATCTGGCATTCGCTAAAAAAGCAGACGAAGAAGGATTTTTCCAGATTGCAAGACTATTTAGAGCTGCAGCAGCAGCAGAGACAGTGCACGCTCACAACCACCTTAAAGTTCTTAAAGGAATAAAAAATACCGAAGAAAACCTCAAAGAAGCAATAGCAGGAGAAGTAGCTGAATTCAAAGAAATGTATCCTGGAATGATAAAAGTAGCCAAAGAAGAAAACAATGAAGCTGCTCTCTGGAGCTTTGATGTTGCAAACAAAGTAGAGGAAATTCACGCTAACCTTTATGAAGATGCGCTTAAAAACATTGGAAACAATGTAGAAACAGTTTATTACGTATGTAATTACTGTGGAAACACCGTAGAAAAAGAAGCACCGGAAATATGCCCGATCTGTGGCGCACCTAAAAAAGAATTCACAAAAATAGAATAAATTTAATTTATTCTAACTATTTTTTTAATTAAATTATTTTATTTCAAATTTAATTGTTCTACTTTGTAGATGCTGCTTCGTATTTCATTTTTATTTATAAAATTAAAAGATAGCACGCATTATTATATAAAAAAATAAGAACATAATGCAATCTTTAAAATTAATAATTTTAGGCATCAAAATTAAAAATTGGGGCACGACAAATCTCTGGTTCGCCGGCCCTATATTTCTTGATTTTACATGATCTATTAACTTTTTATCTGTGAACTACTACTATACCCCTCATGGTTGTTGGATGTAATGTGCAGTAGTAACGGTATATACCTGTTTTAGTGAAAGTAAATGTGTAATGACCTCCAGATCTTATAATACCACTGTTGAATAATCTGTTAACGCTTGTTACTGTATGGGAGTCACTTGCTCTATTTACCCACGTTACAGTAGTTCCAGTTTTAACACTAATAATTTTGGGATGATATGAGCCACCATAAATAGGTACTATCATTTGATGATGTACCTGTTTTGTAGGCATTGGTTGTGCAAAAACTGTACCTGAAAATCCTAATGTAACTGCAAGGGCAATTAAAAGAACTAATAATTGCTTCCTCAAGTTATCACCTCCACATTTATTTTATAATACCAATTATAATTTATGTATTACGAAGTGATCTATATGAAAAATGTGTTAAAAAACTTTCTATCACTAGAAAATATTTATTTCGCACCTATTTGAACAAAAAAAGAATATTCCCCCTAATTTATTTAAAACATAATTGAAATGATTTTTTTCTTGAAAAATACATATACAAACAAATAAAAACTTCTTTTTTACTAATTAGTAAATATATTTTGCTTATTTATCCAATAAAATTAAAAATATTGTCCATGTTTATAAATAGAACATATACCTAATTCTTCAATACAAGATCATGATAAACATCTAAAATTAGTACTAATCCCCAAATAATTTTAGATGCTTAATTCATTCAGATTTCTATAATTCCCATCATATTAAAAAAATAAAATATAGACTTATCTCTTCACTAGATGCTGTTTTGATGTTTCACAATGATTATGTGACGAGAATTCATAGTGTGCCCAACTGAGATAGCCTATTTAAATTAAAAACATAATATAATGTTAGTTATAATATCATACCAAGTAAGCTGCTTAATAAAGCTAAAATAGGACTTAATAAAGCGAATAAACTCTCCAGCACAATTTTCACCCCCTTTAGGTCATTTATTGGATTTTTACTTCCAGTACTAACAAATAAGATTTGATTATTATTTATATGATTTTAAATTCACAAATATGGACTAATGCATAAATGAATAGACATAATAATGAATTAACATAGTGAGGTACTGTTACCCAGAATTATACACGCGCATACTTCTGCATACAATCATAAAAATGAAATTATAAATAAGGGAAAATTGGTATTAATATTTACCCAATACCCTTACTCCTCTTGGACACTTACTTTTGCAGGTGTCCATGAGAATCTAATTTTATTAAAGAAAATAAATTAAACTGAGAAATTTTCAAGTTTTACAGGTTTCATAGCATGAGAAAAATGAATTTTTTTCTGAAATGTCGAACCTATAATTTTAAAACATTTTTAAATTAGTAATAGCTAAGAAATTATTATTTCAGTTCAATAAAGCCCAAGAATACATAAAAAAGAATTTAATGAGTAAAAAATTAAAATAAATAACTACTGTCCGCTGTTATCTAACACCCAATCATCATGCAGTTCTTTCGTTTTCTTATATTTTACATTATCTAATCCTTTTTCTAATCCATTTTGTAATTCAAAACTTGCATTAAGATGATCTGCAATTAATTCCATTGCTAATTCTTCATCATCAATTTCTTCATTAGATGTGTAACCAATAATAGCGAATAGAGAATTATACCATGCTTTATATTCTTCTGTAGTCTCAAGAGCTTTTATTAAGTCTTTATCCATCTCTTTTCCTTGATTTCCATCACTCATTTTTTGTTTCTCCTTCTATCTTAAATGATCATATAACTAATTGATATTATCAACTATTTAAAATGTATCTATTATTATTTATTCAAATTAAGTTTAAAAAATTATTCTAAATTTAAGCGTAAATTATTCAATAAAGATTTAAATTGTTTCAATTCATCTTCACTAAAATAATCATCAATTTCTTGAGCATTATAAGACATTATTGCTGCTGTTTCTTTATATAAATCATTACCTTTATCTGTTAAATATATTAAAAACTCTCTCTTGTCATGATACGAATTCTTCCTCTCGATAAGTCCCTCATTCTCAAGCTTATTTAAAATTCGTGTAATTACTGCCCTATCTTTATGTGATACTTCCGCCAGTTTCTTTTGATTACTTCCTTCCTTTTGATATATTAAACTTAAAATAATCCATTGATCCAGTGAAATATTATAATCATCAAGTTTATCCTGGAGTTTACCCTTAATCAAATATCTTAATTTAAAAGATATCCATAATAAATCATTTTCATCAAAAACATAAACCATATAATGACCTTTATATTTATTTTAATATAATTGATGTTATCAACTATTTAATATATAAATATTTACTAATGTTTTGAAACTTTTTTAGAATTCTAATAAATATTTCTCTTATTTTAAAAAAAAATAGTTTTCCTTATTTTTTGGAAATATTAATGAAAATTAGTGGTGAGATGAAAGATTGTCAGATCCTCCAGTGATGAATTACCATGTGGCTTGACTGACAATCTTTTTTCGTACTATACCCCAATAATATAGGTAGAGTACGAAACACCTATCGTTATAGCATGTTTATATCTACATAACAAGTATATAAACTTTTATATAATCATCGAGAATTAATCCATATCCAGTTAGTTAAAATACACTTTATTAGTTGTTTTCAGTTACATTTTTAAAGTTCAATTTTAAGTTATTGGAAGATTCTTCAAAAATATTTTAAATATTTTAATTTTTTAGGCCTGAAGGTTTATAAAATAATTTTTATTGAGCTTTAACATATTATTAAAACATTCTTAAGTCATTAACTATACATATAACTACTCAAATACTGTAAAAAATGCTTACAATTCATAATATCATATATATAATATTATTACTTATTTATAGAAACAATAGACCTCAAATAGCTCTAAATTCTCGATTTATCTTATTCTTCATTTCTTGTCAAAGTATTTCATCCTTATAACATTTAATGTTATTACACATAATATTACACCTATCCTAATTAAAGGGTCTAAAGGCGCGAATAACATGAAATAAAGCAGTACAATCCCAACAAGGGCATGAACTAACCAATTCTTTGGTTCTTTCAAATAATCTATCACTAGTCCCATTACATCACCTTTTATATTTTATTTATTTCCTGTACTAACTCAAATGAGCTTATGCGGTATATATACTATTTGCTCCCTGCAGTTATCTACAGAATTAATATATTGAGTTTTAATATTTTACAACCACAATGCTATTATTCCCAGAAATACCCGATTATTCCATCTTCTAATCTAATATGTGGAATTATAAATTATAATATCAGTTTAAAAATAGAATAAATTATAAATTTTTTAGCTTTTATTTTTAAACAAAAGAAATAAAAATATAGGTTTATTTACCTATAAGTTTAATTCCAGTTATTTCTGCAATGTTTGTATTCAATGCCCGCAAATCATCCATGGAGAAGTCACGT
>JAEYQZ010000183.1 GCA_023409695.1 Methanobacteriota archaeon
TTCAAAAAAGTGTAGATGACCCATTTACTTCAAATGAAATCAATATCACAGGGACATTAAAAGTTCTGGAAGCTGCAAAGAACACCGATGTTAAAAAAGTAGTACTTGCATCTTCATCAGCTGTTTACGGAGAAACAGAATCATTACCCCTAAGTGAAAGTGAACCAGTTAATCCATTATCACCATATGCGGTTGGTAAAACTACTGGAGAGTTATACTGCAATGTATTTTCTGAAATATATGGGCTGTCAACCATTTCATTAAGATATTTTAATGTCTTTGGGCCAAGGCAGGATCCAAACTCACAGTACGCAGCTGTAATCCCTATTTTTATTGATAAAATACTTAAAAATGAAAGTCCTGTTATATACGGCGATGGAGAACAGAGCAGAGATTTTGTCTCAATAAAAGACATCGTAGCCGCTAATATTATGGCTGCAGAATCAAAATTAACTGGCGCTTTCAACATTGGTCTTGGAAAAAGCACCACCATAAACCAGCTGGTTGAGATGATAAATGAGATCATTGGAAAAGACATAAAGCCAGTATATGAAAAAGAACGCCAAGGAGATATAAAACATTCACTTGCAGATATATCTAAGGCCAAATCATTAGGATACGATCCAAAGGCTGACTTTAAAGAAGAACTGAAAGAAACCGTAGAATGGTTTAAGAAAGTTCTAACTTAAAATTATGATATCCTTTAATTTATAAAATACAGAACTATTTTTTTTAATTTAATTTTATTTATCAATGATCCCTACTTAAAACTATAAATGTCTCATTATTAGTCAGTTTAATGTTTAATTTCTCATTTTTACTGGAAGGTAATCCTTTAAAATAATAAAATAGAAATATATTTATTGTAAGTAAGTAATATATTACATTCATATTATAATATTCAATTACTACTGTTTAAATCCAGATATTTTCAATTCAAATAAATATTTATACTTAATAAGGTTATTTTATTCCCCCAATTGGTATTTAAAGTAATGAAAATCCTTATTAAATCTATATATAATTAATATGTGATGCATTAACATTTAATTTGATACACTTGCATCTAAAGGACGAATTTTTAATGAGCAGAGTGCGCAAAATAGCCAAAAATACCAGCTTTTTGTTAATATCCCAGATTATAAGTTATATATTCACATTTTTCATAACGATGTACGCTGCAAGATATTTTGGGGCCAGTATATTTGGCATGTGGTCTATTGCACTTTCTATTACTGGAATTTTTGGCATCTTTGCAGATTTAGGCATGAGTACGCTCATGGTAAGAGAGATTTCAAGAAATTTATCTGCTAGAGACAAATATATTTCCAATATTTTTCTCATAAAAATTATATTATCAATTTTAACATTCGGGCTGATAATAATCATCACAAATATAATTGGATATCCAGAAATCGTTAAAAATGTTATTTATATTGTCACCATATCTGTAATAATAGGATCTTTTTCCGGTATTTTAAGTGCAATTTTCCAGGCCAATGAAAAAATGGAATATATATCCTTGAGTACCATAATGAGTTCTATGATAGTGCTTTTAGGCACTGTAATTATGATACATTATAATTTAAGCATTGTATTCTTTGCTTTTATTAATATGATCTCGACGGGATTGATTTCATCATATATCCTTATTAAATATATACAAAAATTTCCATTACCCAAATTTAGAATTGATTTTTTATTTTGGAATCATGTACTAAAAGAATCATGGCCATTTGGAATAACAGCCCTTAGTGGAATGTTGTATAACTATATTGACTCAATAATGCTCTCAGTGATACAGGGAGCAGAAGTGGTTGGTTGGTACAGCGCAGCATATAGATTAATGCTGATAACGTTGTTTATACCCAATGCAATTAATATGGCTGTTTTTCCAGTGATGTCTCAGTTTTATACCTCTTCAAAAAATTCGCTTAAATTGATGAATGAAAAATATTTCAAATATATGATTATACTTGGAGTTCCGCTGGGAGTGGGAGTGACAATTTTAGCAGATAAAATTATATTAACAATATTCGGTCCAGGATATAGTCAATCAATAATTGCGTTACAGATATTGATATGGACAATTATACTAACTTTTGCAGGGGCTCCATTTGTACAGCTGTTACAATCTATAAATAAACAGCATATTATAACTAAAATCTCTATAATATCTGCTGTAACAAATATATTATTAAATTTATTCTTAATACCCCTCTTCAGTTATATTGGAGCAAGCTTTGCTACACTTATAGCTGCAGTATTTTCAACAGGGTACATTTTTCTAGTTACTTATAAAGTTGGTTATGGAATTCAATATAAAACAATTATGGATGATTTATCAAAGATTTTATTTGCTACTCTTGTTATGGGCATATTTATTCTATATTTTAAAGATTTAAATCTTTTTTTATTGGTTATTATGGCCACTTTGCTATATTTCATCCTTATTTATGTAATTGGATGCATTGATGAAGTTGATATAATGCTACTGAAACAACTGAGAAGATAAATATATTACTAATGATAAATATAGTAATATATAGTATTTTAACTGAAATGGACTTTCAATATCCAAATAAACTCTTAAAAAAGGACATTCATGAATTTAAATAATCTAAAATGTTGATTATACTAAAATTTTAATGATATCTGGAAGTAATTTAATGGAAAATAATGAAATATTTAGAGATACTAAAGACTGGTATTTAACTATAGAGCCTTGTGCCTCCTTAGAGTCCATTAATTTTGTCACCAAACATGCTGGGGAAAAAATATTAGATCTGGGATGTGCTACAGGAGGTTATTGCAGCAGTTTGAATAATTTGGGATTTAAATGCACCGGTGTAGACATAAATCAGGAATATGTTGAAAAAGCACGTGAAAATGGCATAGAAGCATATGCAATGGAAGCTGATAATTTAGAATTTTTAGATAATTCTTTTGATACTGTTTTACTGTTTGAAATTTTAGAACATGTAGATAACCCATATAAAATTTTAAAGGAGTCTAAACGCGTAGCAAAGAAAAATATACTTATAACAGTACCAAACTGCACACAATTTTTTGAACTTAAATCAACAGGATTAACATATGAACATATTTTAGAAAGAGATCATGTTAATTTTTTCACCAAAAAAGAGCTTGAAAACTTAATTTCAAAAGAATTTAGCACATTTAACGTTATAGAAAATGATTCTATTAATTTAAATCAATTATTATTAATTACAGGATTACCATTATGGTTAAGATTACCAATTAGCCTATTTAATAAATTAAAATTCATTAAATCTTCCCTATATTATCGTTTATACGCAGTAATCGATATATGATTATTATTTTAAATTATATTCTAAATGAGATTATGGATAATGGTCACTTAATTCATAAAATTATAAATTAAACTTAATCAACCCTATTTATTAATTTGAGGTCCTAAATGAACCCAAAAGTTTCAATAGTTATTCTGAACTGGAACCGCTGGAAAGACACTATAGAATGCCTAGAATCAATTTACCAGATTAATTATTCCAATTATGATGTCATATTAGTAGACAATAATTCTACTGATAATTCAATAGAAAAAATAAAAGAGTACTGTAAAGGCAAAATTAAGGTCAAATCCAAGCATATTAAATATAACCCTTTAAATAAACCTATTAAAATCTTTGAATACAGAGAAAAAGAAATTAAAACATTAAAAAATAGAACAGACGTATATCATAATCTATCATCCTCTAAAAAAATAACCCTAATTAAAAATAACAAAAATTACGGTTTTGCTGGAGGGAATAATATTGGAATAAGATTTGCATTAACTACTGACTCACAATACATACTTCTTTTAAATAATGATACCATAGTTGACCCTAATTTCCTTACGGAATTGATAAAAACCGCCAAAAAATATAAAAACATTGGTAGTATCCAGTCTTTACTTTTAAAACCTGATGGAAAACTCATTGATTCTTTAGGTCAAGAAATTTATATATGGAGTGCAATGGACAAGGGAATAAATTCAACATATATTCCCCTTAAAAAAGATAAAGAAATATTTGGGGCCTGTGCTGCAGCGGCTGTTTATCCAAAAGAAGTTTTAGAAAAAATTGGATTATTTGATGAAGATTTTTTTGTAATCTTTGAAGATTTAGACCTTTCCTGGAGAATCAGATTAAAAGGACTCAAATCTGTTTTAGCTGTAAATTCAATAGTCTATCATAAAAGAGGTATTTCAGAAAGTATAAATCAGCATGAAACATCTGGATTAATGGAATATCATTATAATAAAAATTTATTAAGCACAATGCTTAAATATTACCCTTTATCACACCTTCTTGGGGGTAAAAATTTAAATAAATCAATATTTTATCTAAAAAATGCTATATCTTATTCATTAAAAGTTAACAAAACATTAGAACTTATTAGGATTGTTTTAAGTAATATAGTGCTTAGAATCAGGATGTTTAATCACCCACTATTATATGAAATACAAAAGGAATGGATTATACAATGATTCATCATATTTAAAGGTTATATCATGAAAAAACCAGAAAATAAGGTTGCTATAATTATCCTAAACTGGAATGGCTGGAAAGATACTGTTGAGTGCCTGGAATCAATTTATCATATAAATTATCCAGATTTTAATGTTATAGTAGTGGATAACAATTCCAACGATGACTCTGTAGAAAAAATAAAGGAGTACTGTAAAGGAAAAATAGAAGTAAAATCTAACTTTTTCCATTATGATACATCCAGTAAACCCCTAAAAATATTCGAATATAATGAAAATGAACTTGAAACTGCACAAAAAGATGAAAAAGAGATTTCTAATACACATCCAAATAAGAAAATTATTTTAGTAAAAAATAATGAAAATTATGGTTTTGCAGGTGGAAACAATACTGGAATTAAATATGCAGCTAGTATCCTTAAATCTAACTATATTCTCTTGTTAAACAATGATACAGTTGTTGACAGAGACTTTCTTGTAGAACTTGTAAAAACAGCTGAAAATGATGAAAAAATAGGGTTTGTTGGGGCAAAGACATATTTCTACGACAATAAAGAAGTTATACAGGCAGCTGGTGGAGGAAAGATAGACCTCAAAAACGTTATTGCGATTGAAACAGCTTTAAATCAGATAGATGATGGCAAATACGATCAAAACTGCGAATTAGATTACATCACAGGTTCATGCATACTCTGTAAAGAAGAAGTGCTTAATAAAATCGGAATGTTAAATGCTAATTATTTTATGTACTGGGAGGATGTTGACTGGTGTTTTAGAGGAAGAAAATCAGGATATAAATCAGTTTATGCATTTAAGTCAAAAATCTGGCACAAAGTAAGTGTTTCAAGTACAAATTATCTTAAAACTTACTACTGTACCCGAAACAGGATTTATTTTATGGAACAAAACATCAACAACCCTAATAATTTTAAGTTCTTACCTTATTTCTTCATATACATATTTTTACCGCAGATCATCTCCTACTTACTTAATCGAGATTTAAGAGGAGGATTTAACCCATATTTAAAAGGATTTATCAGCGGACTTAAATTACATAACAGTCCCACCAGAAATGGTAGAAAATACAATTTACGTGAAAATAACATTGATTATAATAGTAATCAAATAAAAAACCTTGAATAATATATAAGAATAATATTTAAATTTAAATGACAGCTTAAATCAATTTTAAAGCTTTAAGCCCATATATAATAATTAAATAATTTCCAAATTGTCAGGAAATAAAGAATTTGCCTGCTTAAAACTTATTATATAGAGGAGTAATATGAAAGAAACATTAAAAATTGCTGTTTTTCATAATTTACCTTCAGGAGGGGCCAAAAGAGCATTGTATGATTATGTTAACTATCTGGTCTCTTCAGGACATGAAGTCGATGTTTTTGTTCCTGAGACTGCAAATGAAAGCTTTTTATCTCTTGCAGAACTGGTGAATAATTTTAAGGTGTTTCCTGTAAAAACTGGTTTTTTAAGATCATTGATTTATTCCAAACTCCATCCAGAAACTCCCAGTAATGACTTAATATCATTGAAAGAGCTTGAATCAACTGAAAAAAATATTGCTACGCATATTAATAGCGGAAATTATGATGTGGTTTTAAGTGAACAGGACCGATTTACAATGTCCCCATTCATTCTTAAATATATCAAAATACCTGCTGTGTACTACTGCCAACAGCCTTTACGCAGCGATAAAATCCTTGAAGAAGTCTCAAATGATATAGAAAGTCCTAATTTTATTAGAAAGAAAATGAAATATCGTGATTTGAACAATACATTTAAAATTGACAGTACAAATGCCAGACATGCTAAATATATTATAGCAAATTCCTATTTTTCAAGAGAATCTCTTCTAAAAATATACGGGTTGAATTCTTTTGTTTCCTACCTTGGAATTGATACAAATATGTTTAAACCACTGCAACTATCTTCTGAAGATTTCGTGCTGTCTGTGGGTTCATGCACACCGATCAAAGGATATGATTTCACAATACGATCCTTATCTTTAATAAACGAACAAATACGTCCAAAGTTCATCATAGTTTCTAATTTCTCATCACCAGAGTGGAAAAATTACATAGAACAACTTGCAAACAAATTAGGAGTTAAATTAACTATCCTTAATTTAATAAATGACCATGAGTTAATAAAATTATACAATAAAGCAAAAATGGTTATTTATACTCCCTATCTTGAACCATTTGGGTTAATTCCAATTGAATCCATGAGCTGTGGAACTCCTGTTGTTGCGGTTAAAGAAGGAGGTGTTAGAGAAACAGTGGTACACAATGAAACAGGATTGCTCATCGATAGAGATGAAAATTTATTCGCACAGGCCATATTTGAACTTCTAAAGGACATAGATAAAAGTTATGAAATGTCAAAAAATGCCATAACCAATGTTCAAAATTTTTGGACCATAGAACATGCAGGAATCAGATTACTAAACCATTTAAACCGAGCGATAGATGGTTATACATCATAAATTGCAAATTTAATGTTTAAATTTATCATTTTTAATGTCTCAATTAAGAAAACTAATAATTAAATTCATTGTGATTATTTATCTTTATAATCTGATTATATAAAATAATAGTTGCTGATTACATTATAAAAACTTTAAAAAATTCAAATATGACTTTTTTTAAAGAGATAATGGCTTAAAATAAATATTGATTTTATATTATGATAATCTAAAAATTATTTATGTTAGAAAGTACATACTAACTATAGATTACCATTTTTACTGCCAGATTATTTAAATGAATGTCTTCCAGTCAAAAAAATCATGATATGATAATATGAACCCAAAAATTGCAGTGGTAATTTTAAACTGGAATGGCTCTGAAGATACATTAGAATGTCTTGAGTCATTACGTCAAATTGCTTATTCCAATTACAGTATAATCATTGTTGATAACGCGTCATCTGATGACTCTTTAGAAAGAATAAGAAAGTACTGTAGGGGTGAAATCGAAGTCAAATCTTCTTTTTTTAAATATTCAAGAAGAAATAAACCAGTTGAAACAATCGAATATACAAAGGAAGAATCTGAAAAAACAGAATTAACTTTTAGAGATATAACACTAATTAAGAATGATAAAAATTATGGATTTGCTGAGGGAAACAACATTGGAATAAGATATGGATTAAATAATTTAGATTTAGACTATATTCTGCTTTTGAATAATGATACAGTAGTTGACCACAATTTTTTAGGGGAACTAATTAAAATTTCTGAAAGTAACCCCCATATCGGATTTGTAAGTCCCAAAACATACTACTATGATTTTAATAACAAACAAAATGTCATAAATTTCGCTGGTGGATCCCTGAATATGTTTAAAGGACAATCTCAGTCCATTGGAGTAAACGAAGTTGATAATGGCCAATATGACCAGATAAAAACCGTAGAATATGGTGAAGGCTCCTGTTTGCTTATAAAAAGAGAAGTTTTAGAGAAAATAGACTTATTTGATACAAAGTATTTTGCTTACTGGGAGGAAGCAGATTTATGTATAAGAGGAAATAATGCAGGATACAGGTCAGTGTACGTTCCAAAAGCTAAAATATGGCATAAAGTTTCAGCATCAACTGATGATCCAACTAAACTGTATTATTATACGCGGAATAAATTCTGGTTCATGCATAAATATGCAAATAAAATGGAATATGCCTCTTTTATGGCGCTTTTTTTCGGATTCTATTTTTGGAACCTAACCTGTAGATATATCATATATGGTTTATACAAAAGAAGCTTAAAATACAATAGCTACTTTTTAAAGGGAATAATTAATGGAATTCTAATTAAATAAATGTCAGATAAAATGATTAAAATTAATTTCATTACCAGTTGGAACACAGAATGTGGAATAGCTGAAACTACCAGATTCCTTGTTACTGAATTAAAAAAGGAGAATGATATCCAGATCAATATTTGCCCTGTTAAAAAATCAGGAACAAGAAACCCTTTTTATTATATTAAAATGCTAAAAAATGTCAGAAAAAATCAGATTACACATATCCAGTATCACGGCGATTTATTTAGCCCGTTTATACCGGGATTTTCACTTAGTTATTTTCCTATGGTTATATTTTTACTGAAATTCTGGAGAAAAAATAAAATAATTACTACTGTGCATGAAATAGACCCCAATTCCATGTTAGATAAACTAAATATTAAGTTTTTAAACCTTTCTAACAAATTAATTGCCCACAACAAAAGCACGATAAATTCTATGGAAAAAAATGGAATAAAAAATAATAAGTTATTTCTAATTCCATTAGGTACTTCAGAAAATAAAATACTGGATAAAACGTTTTGTAAAAATAAGTTAGGATTACCAGACAGGAAAATATTGACTATTTTTGGGTTTATAGGTTTAAATAAAGGACATGATCTCATTATTGATATTTTACACGATTTAGATGAAGATTGTATCCTTATTATAGCAGGTGCATCCCCAAACAGAGAACAAATTGAATATAGACACCTTTTAAAAGATAAAATAACATCTGCAGGGTTACAGAATAGAGTGAAATTTTTGGGTTTTGTTGATGAAAAAAAGCTACCAGTTGTTGCAAATGCGACTGATATTTTCTTATATCCCTACCGCTGGATTGTCGCTTCCGCAGCCCTAAATATAGCCTTGAGCTACCAAATTCCAACTATAACTTCCGATCTAGATTATTTTAAAGAAATAAAAAAGAAGTATGACTGTATAAACCTCTTTAAAAGTGAAAATAAGCAGGATCTGCTGGAAAAAATACTGGAGCTTCTAAACAGTACTGAAAAACAGGACCACCTTAAAGAAAAATGCATGTATTTTAGCAAAAAAACAAGCTGGAAATCCGTTGGAGATAAAACAAAAAAATTATATTTAGAATTAACATGTTAAATTTTCATATTAGTAAGTAATTAGTAACATTAATTAATAATAAACTTATAAATAATAATATAAATTTTCTGCAGAATGCATATAAAAAACAGACACATTTAGATGTTCCCTTTGCAAGACTATTGAATTAAAAAAAACAGTAGAATTATCCTCAATTTTCTAGGGAAACATAAGACTAAATACACATCGTAAAAGTTAAAATGATACAATTAGCATTAAAATTGCCTTGTTTAAATAATAGATATACATGAGGGGCTTTAATGAATTGGAAAGGTAAAAATATTTTAATAACTGGAATAGATGGATTCGTAGGACCCTACTTAGGGGAAAACTTGCTAAAAAAAGAAGCCAATGTCTTTGGATTAGTTAGAAGGAGGGCTGATGGAGTTAAGACTAAAAGTCTAGAGGATAAAGGAATTGAAGATAATGTAAAACTCATTGGGGGAGATTTAGCTGACATTACTTCGCTTGCTAATGCGCTTGACGTGTCAGATCCGGATTTTATTTTTCATTTAGCTGCTCAGTCTTTTGTTCCAAGATCCTTTGAAAATTCACTGGAAACACAGCAGATAAACTGCATAGGAACAGCCAATCTACTAGATGCAGTAAGAATAAAGGATATAGATGCAAAAACAATTTTTGCAGGTTCCAGTGAAGAGTACGGACTGGTTATATCATCCGTCAAACATCAGCAGCAAGTAGAAAAAAAATATCAATCAATATTTCCTGAAGCAGAAAGCATTCCTGAAGTTCCTATTAAAGAGTCTAATCCTTTGCGTCCTATGTCTCCTTATGCTGTTTCTAAAGTTTATGGTGATTTTTTAATGAGGAATTACTATCACTCCTATGGAATGGATAATGTGGTTTCCCGTGCTTTCAACCATGAAGGTGCTGGAAGAGGACCCATGTTCGTTACATCAGTCATAACAAACCAGATAATGAAATTAAAATTTGGAGAAATTGATAAAGTAACTATAGGGAATGTTAACGCTTTCAGGGACTGGTCACATGTTAAAGACATAGTAAACGGCTACATACTTCTTGCAGGAAAAGGTAAAAGCGGAGAAGTATA
>JAEYQZ010000269.1 GCA_023409695.1 Methanobacteriota archaeon
AAAAAATAAAGAATAAATATAACTCTTTTACTTAAAAGAAATGATTAATAAACTAACATCGGTGATTAAAATAGTAGAATTACTTTCACCTGCACGAGATTTCCAGGCATTAAGCGCAGCAATTTCAAACGGCGCAGACTCTGTTTATGTAGGTATTGAAGGATGCAACATGAGAGCAAATGTTAAAAATTTCACGATTCAAGACCTTAAAGAAGCAGTAGAAATATGTCACGATGCAGATAAAAAAATATACCTCTGCACAAACACCATAATGAAAAATAAGGACATAGATTATTTAAAAGAGATTATACCAACTATTTATTCTTATGAAGTAGATGCATTAATTATTTCTGACCTTGGTGCACTTAAAGTTGCACGGGAAAATGACATGGAAACACATATGAGCATACAGGCTAATGTTTCTAATTTTGAATCGCTTAATTTACTTGAAGAACTTGATGTTAAACGTGTTGTCCTTTCAAGGGAGTTATCGATCTCTGAAATTAGGGAAATTAAAGAAAACACCAATCTGGAGATAGAGACATTTATACACGGGGCTATGTGTGTCGCAGTTTCTGGAAGATGTTTTTTAAGCTCGCATCTTTACAGTAAAAGCGCAAACTGTGGAGAATGTTTACAGCCCTGTAGAAAAGAATGGAAACTTACATCTGAAGATGGTGATGAGTTCCAGCTTCTTCAAAATGAAAATGAAAGCCATATTTTAAGTCCTAAAGACCTCTGCACAATAGAACATATGCCTGAGCTTATTGAAGCTGGAATTGATGCATTTAAAATAGAGGGAAGGGCAAGACCTGCTGATTATGTTGCAACAGTTACCAAGACTTACAGGGAAGCTATTACCCGCTATGAAAGTGGTTCATGGAAATTTGATGAAAATTGGATTGGGGAACTTAAAAAAGTGTTTAATAGAGGTTTTGATACCGGATTTTACTTTAAAACTCCTTACAAAACCAGCCAGTATAACGAATCTACTCATATTAAAAAAGATATTGGTTCAGTTGTAAATTACTACAAAAATGTTTCTGCAGCTGAAATCAGGCTCTGGGATGACCTGAAAGTTGGAGACGAAATTATAATAGAAGGAAAAACAACTGGATCTTTAATTCAAAAGGTTGAATCAATGCAAATTGATGATAAAACTATTACAGAAGTTCAAAAAGGTCAAAATGTAGGTATCAAAGTTAAGGATAAGGTAAGGCCTAATGATCTAGTTTATAAACGAATTCCAAGAAAATGAGACTTAATTTACTGTCTTATTTTAAAGTTATCTTTTTTTATTTAATTCGAGGTTAAAATTTATAGATAAATGCATTTATAAATTCAATTTTACTATACATCATTTTAATTTTATGCTTATTCTAACATGTATTTTACACAAAAATAGGATTTATTTAAGACTTATTTTAAAAATAAATAAAAAAGAGTATTTGATTACAAATAACTTTTGTTATATGCATATCAAATTATATATCTCATTTACATTTTTTTTTAATTTGGGTTTGCACTGCTTCGCAGTCTGTTGATGTAAGTACGCGCCCATACATAAGCAACTATACCTCCCAAAATATCTCCTGCAACAATTCCCCACCATACTCCATATTCTCCCAGACCGAAAAATATCGCGAATATGTAGGCAAATATCGCG
Organism: Methanobacteriota archaeon; assembly: GCA_023409695.1. GTDB lineage: Archaea > Methanobacteriota > Methanobacteria > Methanobacteriales > Methanobacteriaceae > Methanobacterium_D. The sequence continues at coordinate 1,667 of JAEYQZ010000269.1, forward strand.
ATAAAAACCAGGTTTCTGAGTGCTGTCAATGTTAATGATGTCATTCCCTTACCAGCACCCTGGAAGACTGAGCTGGACATCACTCCCGGCGGCATGAATATGTAGAAGAAACACATCACCTGGAGAAATGCTGCAATTGTAGGTGCCAAAGAAGCACTTTGAGGAGTATAGGCAAATATCATAGCAATATAAGGTGCGAATACAAAGGTCAGAACACTTGTAGCTGCCGCAATAATGAGTCCAACTTTTATAGAGTACTTATGCGCTATGGAAACATTTTCATATTTTCTGGCACCATAAGAAACACCCGCAACTGTAATTACCGATGTCCCGACAGCTATTATTGGCATTGTTGCCATCATTACAACCCTCCAGCCTGCAGAATAAACTGCAACTGCGTCCGTTCCTGCAACTACAACCAGTAAACCATTAACTATACCTGCTAGAACTGACATTATAAGAAACTCTGCACTTGCAGGTAGACCAACACCTAAAATATCTTTAGCGACCGCCTTATCCGGCATGAAATCCTTAATTGAAAAGGAAGCATAAGTATCCTTCTTCACAAAGAACCAGTAAAGCAAGACAAGAGATACAAATCCCATGGATATAACTGTACCCCACGCAGCTCCTGAAATACCCCAGCCTGCCCAGTAAATAAGTATAGGGTCAAGGATCATGTTCATGACAGAGGATATTACCATTGCATACATTGTTCTTTTGGCATCACCTTCTGCACGGAGTATACCGTAGCCTACACCTGTAAAGAGCATTAAAATGGTTCCTGCAAAGGTAACCTGTCCAAATTGGACCGCAAGATCTATTGTGTTTCCTGCACCGAGAAGCATGAGTATTGGTTTGAGGAATACGATAAGCAAAACCGTCAGGATAATTGAAATAGCTATCGTGATGAACAATGAATGCAGTGTGGCGTTGTTCGCGCATTTTTTGTTATTAGCACCTATATAACGTGCTATTGCAGACGCTGCACCCGCACCAAGACCGTTGCTGAGACCCACAAGTATTAAATACAACGGCGTTACAAATCCTACTGCTGCTAGAGCATTTCCCCCAAGACCCGCAACCCAAATTGCATTAACCAGATTGTAGAAGGTCATTAAAAGCATGGAAATGATCATAGGACCTGAAAGTTTAACTATTGCCTTTTTTGGGTCTCCAGTTATTAAAGAGACCCCTTTTGTTTTGTCGTCTCCAAGTGGAGAATTTATAGTTGATTGTGATTCATCAGTTTGCATTTACATTTTCACCAAAATTTACTTCTTATTACTAAAGACAAAAAAATGATTCCCAGTTATAATGGAAAAATAGCCCAATCTAAGCTTAATATAATTTTTTTGCCCATTTTTTCGTTTAATTTAATTTTTATTTTAATTTTTTACGTATATACGTTAAATTACAGAGTATATAACTCTTTTGAATTAAATTTAAATTAAAAATTCTTATTTTAAAAATTTAATCCTTAATAAGGGTTATTACACAACTCCAAATATGAGTATTGCACAGGGCATCATGTTAAAATAAAGGAAATACAGTCCTTAATAAATAATAAACCCTGAAAAAAAATATTTTCCAAGGTTAGATCTAATTTTAATAAATTTAAGCGAAATAAAATAACTTATTTCGCTTCATCCACTGCATTACCTTGAATTTCCTGAGCTACGGATTCCTCATTTAAAGATGCTTCTTTAAGGAAGAATGCAATTACTAAACCTGCAAATGCAAGTACTATTGATGCTAAGAAAACATTCTGAATAGAAAGTGCAAGAACCTGTATTTGACTTAGATTTACCATAGCTGGACTTGCCAGAGTTGCATTTACTATATATCCAAATATAGGAATTGCCACTGTTGATCCAACGTTCCTGAAAAACTGCATTGAAGCTGTTACGA
>JAEYQZ010000277.1 GCA_023409695.1 Methanobacteriota archaeon
TTTGGAGGGCCGTCGAAAAATCTCTGATTTTTCTGGGTTCGCGAAATTTTTAATTTCGCAGAACCGTCAAAAAATCTATGATTTTTTGGGCCGCAGAACATAGCTGGAGAAAAATGTTTACAAAATCTATGATTTTTTAAGGTTCTGCATGTTTTTAGAAATTCTCTAAAAAGTAGATATGATGATGTATTCATGAATATTTTAGGAAATTTGGATTGCTGTCAACTATCTTTACTGAAAATTTTGTCTACAACCCCTGTTCCAAAATAAGGAAGTACTGCAACGCCTATGATGGTGGTCATCCAGAATGATATCAGTCTTTCAACTATGGTTGCTGCGGCACTTATGGATGGTGGAACGCCTGCAGCAGAAAAGAGAATTATCATAACTCCGTCAACAGCACCTAAACCTCCTGGAAGAAGTGGTATCATTCCAAGCAGGGTAGAAATTATGAAAACTTCTGCTATTAATATAAGTGATACTTCTGCGTTGAATGCGGAAAATACAATATAAACTCTTAATATTTCGAAAATCCAGATTATAAAAGAAAGTGGGAGCCCATACATTAAAACATTTTTATCTTTTATCATGGTCCGCATACTGTTTTGAAAACCATGAATAACAGTTAATGCTTTTTCTTCAAGTGTACTGTGTTCTTTTCTAGAAAATCTTTTTATTACCTTTACAATCCATAATGTGGCTTTTTTACCAAATTCTTTATTTAGGGACATGTATAATGCTATTAAAAATAGAATAAGCAGAGCTACAACTGCAATTATAAGGCCTATTACAACTAATACTGATAAACTCATAAACAAAACTAGGGAAATTATGGTTATAACTGCTAGAACCATAAAAGGAAACGTATCAAGCCCTCTATCTGCTATTACTGTCGCAAAAGACTTTTCAAAGGAAGTATTTGAGTATTTACTTAAGATATATCCTCTTACAGGCTCTCCGCCTCCTCTGGCACTTGGAGTTAGGTTATTAACTGCCATTCCAACCATTAACATTGGGAGGAGATGAACTTTTTTAATGTTAATACCTACGGAATTCACATTTATTGCCCATCGTTGGGTCCAGAAACCATAAATTGCAAACTGTATAAGTACTGCGAGAATTAAATACCATGGATTTGCTAATTCAACGGCACTTACAATTTTGCTTGGCCCTATAATCAGGACCATGGCTACAAGAATTCCAAATCCTACGAGTGATAAAATTAAAGTGCTATGTTTCATAATTTTTGCCTGTATCTGATTTATACGCGTAAAATTCAAATATTAATTATATTTAATCTTCTAAATATCGTACATTCAATTAATTATACAGTTAATTTAAGATTTTTGATAATGTATATAACCTAGTATATAACTTTTAAAATTCTTATGACTGAATTTTGATTAAGTATTATAAAACAATAGTTTCATAGCTTAAATCTTCGGGATCGAGCAGCATGATGGTTTTTTTACCAGATAAATATCCGCATGTTTCCCCAGGATTAACCATCATACATTTGCCTTCTTTAACTTCTAGTTTGTGGGTATGTCCGCGTATTACAATATCATAATTCCCACTTTTAACGAGAGCGGTTACAATATCTTCGGTTGTGCCATGAATAATTGCAGTTTTCTTTCCATACAATTCAAGTTCTTGAAAATCGTCATGGTAACAAATACCTTTAAAAAAATGCCTTAAACCGTCTCGTTCACCATCATTATTCCCAAAAACTGCTTTAAAATCAGCATTTAGATTTTTAATCTCTTTGGCAGTAAATGGTGAAATCATGTCTCCAGCATGTATCACTAATTCTACCTTAGCTTCATTGAAAAATTGGACGGCTTCCCTTATTGCAGGTAAATTATCATGTGAATCTGACATTATACCAATCATATTTTTATTTATGTAAATAATCTGTATAAAATTGATCATTTTTTTCCAGTCAAAATCGATCTTTTTGAAATTATTAATAACAATATTTATATATCTCTAAAATAAACAGTATTTTAAGCTAGTTTTTTAGCTTATTAGGATGTGATGAATTGTTTAGAAATAATTACGGAAGAGATAATTTCTCAGATAAAGGACATTCATCTCCTATTAATGTAGGGGATGAATACGATGTTAAAATTGAAGATGTTGGAAGAGATGGCGACGGAATCGCAAGAATAGAAGGATTTGTTGTCTTTGTATCAGGAGCAAAACTGGGCGATGAAGTTAAAATCAAAATTAACTCAACAAGAAGAAACTTCGGTTTTGCTGATATAGTTGAAGATGTTGAATAAACTTAAATTAAATTTAATTTAATTAATAAGTCATGAAAATAATGATTTTCACGACACTTCACTCTTTTTTTAATAATTAAACTTATTTTTTTGCATTTGATTGTTACTTGACAGTTAATTCCTATATTGGACTTAAATTTTAAAGTGTTACTAATTTCTATTATTAATAGTGACTTAAAGTAAAATTAGAATCCTATCTGTTTATAATCAAAAATTACCTTAGTATTTTAATCATACTTTAATCTTCATATTTAATAGATAGTTGTTACATAACTGATACTACATGACTACGATGTAGGGGGTTATAACAAAATGGCAGATCTCATAACGCTTTTTATTGTGGGAATTATAATTTTGATTATTTTGGGACTTTCAATACGTGTAGTAAATCAATATGAAAGAGGGGTGCATTTTAGGTTTGGTAGAGTAATAGGAGTTAAAGATCCTGGGTTGCGCCTTATTATTCCTGTAGTTGATAGACTGGATAAGGTATCTCTTAGGATTGTCACTATGCCTATTCCATCCCAGAGAATAATAACTCAGGACAATGTATCAATTGATGTGGCTGCAGTTGCATATTTTAAGGTTGTTAATGCATATGATGCAGTTGTTGCAATTGAAAATTATAACAGAGCAGTTAACCAGATTGCTCAGACCACTATGAGAAATGTAATTGGACAATTCCTGTTGGATGATGTTTTATCTTCAACTTCAAAGATAAACGAAAGAATTAAGGAAATAATTGATAAACACAGCGAACCATGGGGCGTACAGGTTACTGCTGTAGAAATTAAAGATATCAATTTGCCTGAAACAATGAGAAGGTCAATGGCAAGACAGGCTGAAGCAGAGAGGGAGAAAAGAGCTAAAATCATTTCTGCTGAAGGTGAATTCCTTTCAGCTCAAAAATTAGGTGATGCTGCAGATATAATAACTGCACACCCGATAGCACTTCAATTACGTAACTTACAGGTGTTACTTGAAATAGCAAGTGAGAAGAATTCTACCATAGTATTCCCTGCAAGCTTCATGTCAACAGTTAGAGATTTAAGGGACTTCATGGAATCAGAGGTGAAGGGTAAATAAAAAATTAACTAATTATTTCTTTTATCTTTATAAAAATAATTAAAATGTATTTTAAAATTGATTGAGCTACTATTTATCATAGTTTCATATGTAAGATTAAGTTACACTATGCAACTACTTTGTTCCTGTAGAATATACATCCTCGTGTCTATGATATGTATATCAACTTAGTGCATGCATTAAATTACAATAATGGCTAATTAACTTATATTTGGCGCTGAAAAATTTCAGTTTATGCCATTTACAATTCACCTGCTTGTAAGTTCAGTACGTGGAGATGATAGTTAAAAGTTTATTATTGGATATATATTTTTATAGTATGATGAGAAATATTTGAAAGTCTAACGATTTAAATAAATTAATCGAATTAACCATAAAAATATTATTTTAATATCCTTAAAATACTCATAATAGGGGCGTAAAGATGTATATAGTGATAATGGGTGCAGGAAGAGTTGGATTAAATCTTGCATCTAATTTAGTTAGTCGAGGGCACGATGTAACCCTCATTGAAAATGATGATAGCTTATGCGGCAATGCAGCGGCTGAATTGGATGCATTAGTTATCTGCGGTAATGGTACTGATACAAAAACACTTGAAGAGGCAAATGTAAGTGAGGCAGATGTTTTTGTTGCAGCAACTGGAAATGACGAGGCAAATCTTCTTTCTTGTATACTTGTGAAACAATATAATATTCCTAAGATTATCGCAAGGTTAAGTAATCCCGATCATGAGGAAGCATTTAAAAAAGTGGGAATTGATGATGTTATAAGTCCTGAGCTTACAGCAGCGGGTTACCTTGAAAAATTAATAACGAGGCCAAAGGTAGCTGACTTAATAGTTATTGGAAAAGGAGATGCTGAAATACTGGATCTTACAGTGAAAAATAGTAAGGTTATAGGAAAAAAAATCAGTGAAATTAACCCTACAGATGACTATATAATTGTAGCTCTGTATAAGAATGGCGAGATAACTATTCCAAAGGAGAATATGGTTTTAAATGAAGGGGATAAAGTATCAATCCTCGTTAAAAACCGTGCTGTAAAAGATGTTGTGAAAACATTTACAAAATAAATTCATTATTTTTTTAGATTTTTTTGTCTTTAAGTATAATTAGGGCTACTATTTTGGTTATAACTAATAAAATAAATAGAATTATCACAGTAATGAATATCCATGTAACATTACCGGTTAGAGCCACGATAAGAAACACAATTACAATGAAAAAAGATATTCCTACTAATAATCCCAGTAAACTATTGCTGATTTTAGGGCTATTATCCTTCATCAAGTGATCACTATCTTTCATATTTACCAATTTTGCCTGCTACAAATGCAAACATCAAAGCAAAAACAATAATTCCTCCAATTATGCCCACAATTTGACCTGCTACTACACTTAAAACTAAATATACGATTACAGCAAATACGAAAGCTCCCAATATAACTGCTGCCAGGAGTTCATTACCAATTTGGCCTTTTTCATCTTTCATTGCCATGTTGTTATTTTTAAATACCAGAATATATAATACTTTTTACAATATTTATCATAATTATTCTAATTCTGAATTTAATTTATTAGTTTAAATAGAAAACTCTTATAACCATATTTGATTAATTACACTTATTTATTAAATAATAGTTATAATAAAGCACAAAATAGCTACAAATATCCATTCTCCATCAACCAGAAGATCTGCAGCATATTTGGGAATTTTTTCAGTACTGCAGAAATAATAAATATACGAGTATCCATAAATGATACAGAAAATCAGCACGGGGAGATAACGTGTAAAAAAGCCCCAGTAAATGGATATTACAATCCATGGAATAAGTGTAGAATGAATTATTAACAGCATTTTTTTGGTTTTTTGTCGTCCGATAACAACAGGGATGGTTTTTATATTGTTCTCTTGGTCCCCTTTTATGTCTCTTATGTCAAATATGACTGCATTTACAATGAGATTAATAAAGATAAAAAATGATAATAAAATTGTTGTTATAAAACCTTCATAAAAACAGATTACTGGAAGAAAAACTATTCCAACTGTCCAGCTTAGAGCTGCTATAATATTTTTCATTCCAGTTATGTCTTTTAGCCGAGGAATTTTAGGTGACAATTCTACGCTATATATGATTCCGGCAAATAGGGGAAATAAAAGCACAATTACAGCTAAAATATTAACAAAAATTCCTAATAAAAGAGCAGTGAAATAGGATAGTATTGTTATAACTATAATAGCTTGTTCATTACCTAAAACATAATTCGCTCTTTCAGGTAGATTAACTGAATCTTCTTCTTTATCTGTTAATTTATTTAAATTATACACGCCAAACATAGTAAAAAACATTGCAAGGAGTAATTTGAGATTTGGTTCCAAATCGAACATCAGAAATGAAAAATATGTTAATGAAAAGCAAACAAATGATATAAATAATGAATTTAGTATTAAGAATGATATGAAGCGTTTAGTTTGTAAAAATAAGTTATTAATTAACTTTTTTTGATCTTTTAAGATAATATTCAAATAATTTTTCTCCCCATGCAATGGCATTTTTATCATCACTTACTAGATCGATACTGTAATCGTATATTCCATTAACTATGAATAGTCCTAATGAGAAGAATCCATCTGCAACTGTAAATGCTTCTTTTACGTGCTTATCTATTACATATAATTCAAAATTCTTTTTTGAGTATACTTCAGTTAGAATCCCCTGATTTAGTATTTTTAAAATAGGATTAGTCACTATAAGCTGTACTTCTGTTCCTTTAGAAACTAATATTTTTATAATTTCTGGAAAATCTGGATGGTAAACTGGAGAAACGCCCTTTATTTTTTTAACATTTTCTAATAGTTGAGTAAAGTTTGTATGTGGCTTATGAATATCTGTAGAATCTGCTTCTATAAGAGTTGAATGCCTCAAATTTCCAAGTTTTATTAGTAAATCTTCAGGTATTCCATCTATTTCATGATTTAGCCATAATTTCTCATGACTTTTTACAGTATCCATGGTTTTAATTAAATTTACTAATTTAAGGGCAAATATTTTCCCTGTTTGTGATAAACTATAATTTTCTCCGTTTTTAAAGATTAAATCACGTTTTTCAAGTTTATTTGTACTATGGATAACGGTGGATGATTCTAGATTAAGATCCTGTTTTAAGCCAGTCAAATTTTTGGGGCTTTCATTTAAACTCAACAATATGCTGGTACGAACATTAGAACTGGTTAAAAACTTCAAAAGGTCTGCTGCCTCGTCGTACTGTTCATAAATACCTTTTGAGTTCATCTTTTCTACTCCTTTGTTGATATAATTTGTTATTAATGATATTCTGTAATATTGGAGTGATTAATGATAATACGTTTGTTTTCGTAATTATTTTTATATTAATCAATATATTATGCACATTTGTATGATAAATACTATATTATTTTTATTTTTTCTGTATGATTTTGAGTAATCAGTATACATATTATATTTAATCTGTTAAATGTAATCATAAATTAGATTAAGATGTAATTATTGTATTTATGCATAAATACTGATTTAAAAATGAAAATTAAATTAAAAAGAGTAGTTAAAATCCTGTAAAAATCAGAGATTTTTAACAGTATGAAAATTTTTAAAACCCTTTAATCATCCTGTTAGATAAATTCACATGTTCTGAACCATTATCAACTGCAGGGCCATGCCCTGGAAGTAGATATTCCACGTCGAGTTTGGAAAGTTTTTCTAAAGATTCCCTCAGCATGTTTATATCTCCACCAAGGTCATATCTTCCAAATCCCCCATTTGCAAAAACTGTATCTCCGGATATCAGTGTTTCGCCATTATAAAGGCAGATACCACCTATTGTATGTCCTGGCGTATGAATTACTTCAAAATCATGGATTTTATCTCCTTCTATTAATTTAAAATCAACTTTTTGAGGTTCTATGCTCCTTCCAAACATCTGTGAGGCAGTTGCAATAGAATTTCCATTTTCAAGTGCTGGGGCATCTTTTTCGTGTATTGCAAGTTTAGAATTAAAATATTTATTTCCACCTACGTGATCAAAATG
>JAEYQZ010000016.1 GCA_023409695.1 Methanobacteriota archaeon
CCAATTAAAATAAAATTAAATGCAAGTGAAGACCAAGTTATTGAATCGATTTTAGAGCAAATAGAAGAGATTGGCTCATTATTAGATCAGTACTATGAAAACTAATATTTCTAGATTTAATTTCAAATATGAAATTTAGAGTTGATATTATGCCAAAAGACTGGAATAGGATGAGTATTCAAGAACGTAGGAGATATTGTAAGGAAGTTTGGAATAGTGCGTATGATCCAAGAACAGATCAATGTGTAAATTGGGTTTCTCCTGATCCCTGGAAAAGTGCCGAAGAAAGGGCAAAAAGAAGAATGGAAACAGGAGAAGAAGCATGTTTTATTGCTACAGCAGTTTATGGAGAAAATTCTTATCAGGTTAACGTTTTAAAATTATTCAGAGATGATTATCTAAAGATGTTTTCTTTGGGAAGACTATTTATTAGATTTTATTATAAATTTAGTCCTTATACAATCAATACAATTAAGAAATATAACTTTTTATCTAATTTTCTAAAAACAATTTTAAATCTCATTGTTAATTTAATTGATAGAAAAATAATATGAAAGAGATAAAAATGTCTAATGGGATGTAGATTCAATATTAAGACATATAAAAGACGCAAATGATACCATTAGAGACAAATAGGCAATTTTAGTTTAGTTGTGATATTATGAGTTCCTCTATTAATTATGAATTAAAAATTAAAGAAAATATTGAAAAGAAAAACATTGATGGATTAATTAGGCTTTCAAGAAAAAAAGATGTTGATATAAAAGTTAATATACAAGCAATTAGAGCATTAGGTCACATAAATGATGATAATTCTATAAAGCATTTAAAAAGTTTAATAATGTTAGAAAATCCTAATGATCTTATTATTATTGAAAGTGTAGAATCTTTAAAGAATCTTGGCTTGGAACCTAATGCCTTAGAATTATACTACTATTTATTGGCAATAGGTGATTCAGAAAAAGTTATCATTGGAGAGTTATTAGAGTCTTTTATTGAATTAGCATTGAAAAGTGAGGATCCAAACACTAGAAGTAGAATTTTGGGAATTTTAGGACAAATACAAGGGGCTAAATCCACTTTGGGAATACAAAATATTTGGCTTAAAGAAGTAATCGGTGTTGAGGATTATAGAGATAGTATAAGAGATAATGCTCAAGAAATTCTTATAAATAGAGGTTTTAGTAAGGAATATTTAGATAGAATGGATGTAGAATATCAATACCAATATACATTATTAGAAAAACAAGATTTGAAAGAAGAATACAAAAACACGTTAGAAGGAAAAGGAGAATTAGAGGAAGACGTATTCAAAATATGTTTAAAACAATTCGAGGATTATGAAGAAACATTAAGAAATATAATAGAAGAATGTACATGGAATAAAGAAGTTATAGAAAGATTTGAAAATGAAGGGAAATATTTCATAGATAATTTTATAGAATTTGAATCTTCAGAAAAATTAAAATATAATGAAGCTTTATTGCAAAAACATGATAAATTATTGATTAAAATTGATGAATTAAAGGAAAAAAACTTATTTTTTTATATTGAAAACTTTGTTGCTAAATTTAGAGATAATTACGGGAGTAATGAAATTAAAAAATTAAAAGACTTATTGAGCTACAAAGGTTTCGATATTACTGAAGATGAACTTAAAAAAATCATACGTTATCTACTTTCTGTAAAAGTTTATTCTGATTTTAAGGCAATAATAACTCAAAATGATCCCAAGAACTTAAAAGAATATGTTATAAACTTTACTGATGCCTATGGAGAAAAATATGAAAGCCATATGGATCTATTTATCAAATTATTATCTGAAAAAGGCATAAATATTAATTTAGAACTATTTGAAAGCACATTAAGCAAAATTAAAAGAGAAAAAGAATCACTAACTTTTGAAGAATTCCTGATGTCTGACTCTTCTGAATCACCTTTTATTACAATTAATGACGTTGACAAGTTGAATGGTTATGAATTTGAAAACTTATTAAAAGTTCTTTTAGAAAAAAAGGGTTATAATGTAGAAAATACGCCATTATCTGGTGATCAAGGTGCGGATTTAGTTATAAGTAGATTTGGAGAAAAAATTGTTGTCCAAGCTAAATGTTATAATGGAAGTGTAGGTAACAAAGCTGTTCAAGAAGTTGTTGCTTCAATTGCTTATTATGGGGCAAATAAAGGTATGGTTATTACCAATAGTGATTTTACTTCATCTGCTTATGATCTAGCAAAAATCAATAATATAAAACTTATAGATAGAGAACAACTAGAAAAAATGATTAAATATTATTTAATTTCAAAAGAAGAAATTAAATAATTTCAATTTTTTTAATTTATTATTTATTTCATTCCCAAATGTAATACATACTTTTTCTTTTATTTTCATAAAAATTTAGTATCCAACCAACTTTTAAAAATTCAATTTTATTTTAATTTTTATCAACTATTATGGAAATACTTAAATAGTTTTCTTTACACTATACAATTTAGGAAAAAATGACTCTATTATTCCTTTATATACCATATTACTAATCTTGTTAAGAATACATCGATATTCATGTTAAAGGGGAGTTTTTGAGGCATTTTAGAAAAAGTAAAGGAGACTTTAACATGCACATAATGGAAGGATTTTTACCGTGGCAGTGGTGCCTGTTCTGGTACATCATAGCATTACCAGTTGTTGCTTACGGTGTAATCCAGATCAAGAAGGTTACAGAGGAACATCCAGAGTCCAAGCCGCTTCTTGCAATTACAGGGGCATTTATATTCATCTTATCATCTTTAAAGCTGCCTTCAGTTACTGGGAGTACTTCCCACCCAACAGGTAACGGTTTAGGTGCTGTACTTTTCGGGCCGGCAGCAGTAAGTGTTTTAGGCGCTATTGTACTTGTATTCCAAGCACTGCTCCTTGCACACGGCGGAATAACCACCCTCGGAGCCAATATCGTTTCTATGGGTATTGTAGGTCCATTTGCGGCATGGCTAATTTACAAGGGCATTCAAAAAATTGGATGGTCTCCTTCAATAGGGATATTTTTAGCGGCAGTTATCGGCGACTGGTTGACCTATGTGACCACTGCAGTACAGCTTTCGCTGGCGTTTCCAGTGCCCACATTCGGGTCAGCGTTTGTAAAATTCATAATAATATACGCCTACACTCAGGTACCTCTTGCAATAGCTGAAGGGCTTTTAACTGTAGTTATATTTGACTACATCATAAAACTTAGACCTGACATACTAAGGACACTAAAAGTTATAGGACCCGCTAAAACAGAAGAAACTGCAGAAAAATCACCAGAGGTGGCCTGATGGTGGATAAAAAGCCAGTCATTCTGCTGCTTTTAGCTGTTATAATTGTAGCTCTTCCACTTGCCCTTTACAATGGTAAAGGAGAGGGATACTTTACAGGCTCTGATGATCAAGGGAGTCAGGCCATAGAAGCTACTGGCTACCAGCCGTGGTTTAGTTCCATATGGGAGCCGCCGAGCGGTGAAATAGAAAGTCTGCTGTTTGCAGTGCAGGCCGCTATTGGGGCGCTTATAATAGGCTACGTTTTAGGATACTACAAAGGCAGGGCAAAAACAAGAAAAGAAGAAGAGCTGGATAAACAGCTTGCAGCAAGTGAGCAGGATAAAGCTAAATAATAAAAATGAATGATAAATTCTGGTGAAGAAATGTTTGAACACACTTTAGATGATTATGCCCATTCCAACGGCATTAAAAATGTGAATGAATATTTCAAAGTATTGTTTGCAATTTTAACCATGTTAGTGAGCCTTATATCCACTTCACCAGTTATACCACTTACTATATTTGTTCTTGTAACTTTTTTAATTATATTTAAAGCTAAAATCCCTGCTAAATTTTATTTGAAGTTCATTGCAGTCCCATTTTCATTTGCGTTAATAACATTTGTTTTTATGGCAGTATTCTTTGGAACTGGCGCATCAATTCTAAATTTAGGGATATTTAATCTAGCAGTGACAGTAGATGGTTTTAACCTCGGATTTTTGACGTTAGCAAGGATCATGGGCGGTTTTTCATGCCTGGCATTTCTGGCACTTACAACCCCTATGAATGAAATTTTTTCAATACTGGAAGACATTAAAATCCCCCAGATTGTGGTTGAAATAGCCATGCTTATGTATCGTTATATATTTGTGTTTTTAGATGAAGCAATTAACATGTATCATTCCCAGGAAACTAGACTGGGATATTCCGGCCTTAAAAGGACTTATAAATCTATGGGCCTACTTGCAAGCAATCTTTTTATAAGAACATGGTTGCGCGGTGAACAGATTTATATAACTATGGAATCAAGATGTTATGGAGGATCTATTAAAACCTTCAAAAGCCGGGAAGATATAGGAACTAAAAATATTCTTTTACTATTATCCTTTGAATCCTTCCTTTTGCTTGGAACCTATTTAACATGGGGTTTAAAAGTTATATAAATTGCAAAACAGCTTTTATTAACTAAATACAGAATTTACTATTATCTAGGTGAAATGATGAATATAATTGAAACAAAAGATATCACATACAGCTATCCCGACGGCACAAAGGCCCTTGATAAAGTCAATTTTAAAGCGGAAGATGGTAAAATCATTGCACTACTTGGACCAAATGGGGCAGGGAAATCAACATTATTTTTACATTTTAACGGAATTTTAAGACCCACCTCTGGAAAGGTGCTCTTAAAGGGTGAAGAAATAAAATATGACAAAAAAGCTTTGATGCAAGTAAGGCAGAATGTAGGGATAGTATTTCAAAATCCTGATGACCAGCTGTTTGCCCCAACAGTGGTAGAAGATGTAGCTTTCGGGCCCATGAATCTAGGTTTATCCAAGGAAGAGGTTGAAAAGAGAGTTGATGAAGCCCTGAAACGCGTGGGAATGGAAGAATATAAAAAGAAAGCACCTCATCATTTGAGCGGGGGCCAGAAAAAGAGGGTGGCAATTGCAGGCATACTCGCCATGAATCCCCGGATAATGGTACTTGACGAGCCAACATCAGGCCTTGACCCAAAGGGAGCATCTCAAATACTTAAAATATTATACGAATTAAACAAAGAGGGTATGACTATAATTATATCAACCCATGATGTTGATTTAGTGCCGCTCTATGCATACAACGTATATATACTAAGTAAAGGAAAAATTATAAAAGAAGGAAATCCTCAAGAAGTATTTGGAGATGTTAAAACCATAAGAGAAGCCAATCTAAGACTTCCAAGGATTGCACACCTCATGGAAATACTGCAGAAAGAGGATAAATTACCCTTTGATAAACCATATCCCCTTACTATAGGAGAGGCAAGAAAAAAATTAAGGGATCATTTTGACGATTAAAATGTGGTGATAAAATGAAAGTAGGAATTTGTGATACCACTTTTGCACGGGTTGATATGGGTGCTCATGCAATAGATGAAATTAAACAGCATGTTGGGAATATAACTTTTATAAGGCGTACAGTACCTGGAATTAAAGATTTACCAGTTGCATCAAAAAAGTTAATAGAAGAAGAAGGATGCGAAATTGTTATGGCCCTTGGGATGCCTGGCCCTCAAGAAAAAGATAAAGTTTGCGCCCATGAAGCATCAACCGGCCTTATACAGGCCCAGCTTATGACCAATACGCATATACTTGAAGTTTTTGTCCATGAAGACGAAGGGGAAAATCCAAAGGACTTAAGGCAGCTCGCTGAAAACAGGGCACGAGAACATGCGCAAAATCTGGTTAAAATGATGTTTAAACCTGATGCCATGCGAAAAGAAGCAGGAATGGGTATGAGAGAAGGACGCCCTGATGTGGGGCCTGTTTAAATTTGTTTTATATTAGCGCATAGTATCTGTTCATGGTGCAAATTAAACTATTTAAAATTTTAAACCATTATTCTTTATTTTACCTAATTTCTTTTAATCAATAAGTTTAGTCAATTTAAAGCATCAATAATCGGTTTTATAAAAAATGTAATAAATTCTTATAATAATAACATAACTAACTTTTTATATGTTAAAATCTAAAAGCTGACTAAATGAAAAACGCTAAAATCCTCGTCATTGGAGATGAAAATAGCGCAACAATGAGTATAAAATCTAAAGTAAAGCATTTAGGCTATACCGTTCTTGCTATTGAATCTCGTGGAATAAAAACCATGAAAGATTCCGGAGAACTAAAACCTGATTTAATTTTGATGGATATTAGTAGAAGTGAAAACTATATAGAAACTTCTAAAATAAGGAAGTACTTTGACAATCCTATAATATATTTGACAGATAATTCTGACAGCCAGTTACTCGAGAAAGTACAATTAGCTTCACCTGTTTATATTATACGAAAACAATTTAGCGACTGTGAACTTAAAAGTACTATAGAAACTGCGCTTTACAACTATTTTAAATTAAAAGAGAGTGACAAAAATTTAAATGCTTTTTTAAATGCTGTCAATGAACCAGCATTTCTAATAGATTTAAAAGGAAATATACTTTTTACAAATGAATACACTGAAAAAACTTTAGGTAAAGTTGTTGATTCTAATATTTATGAACTTTTACCACGCCCTATAGCTACATATAGAAAAAAATACGTTGAAATGGCTATTAAGACTAAAAAAATTACTAGTTTTGAAGATGAACGCTATGGGAAGAACTATGAATATCGAATTTATCCCATTTTAGATGAAAAAAATGAAGTGTTTAAATTATCAGTTATAGGATTAGATATTACTGAGCGTAAACTAGCTGAGAATGCCTTAAAAGAGAGTGAAGAAAAGTATCGTTCAATTTTCCAAAACAGTACCGATGCCATATTCCTCACACACCATGATGGTTCTATTTTAGATGTTAATCCTGCTGCAGAAGAAATGTATGGATACACTAAGGATGAACTGCGTAAACTCGGCAGATCAGGTATCGTTGATATAGATGATCCCCGATTACACTCATCTATAGCTGAAAGAGCCAGCACAGGTAAATTCAAAAGCGAATTTAACTCCATAAAAAAAGATGGAAGAAAATTTCTCACAGATGTTACTGGCAAATTATTTACAGATGGTAAAGGAAACAAAAAAGGAATCATCATAGCAAGAGATATTACTGAACGTAAAAAGATAGAAAATGAATTAAAAGAGAACCAGCGTACTTTTGAAACTTTAATAAGTAATTTACCCGGAGTAGTCTACAGATGCATGAATGATCCCAACTGGACAATGGAATTTGCAAGTGTTGGTTGCCTTGAATTAACAGGGTATCAGCCAGAAGATTTAATTATGAATAAAAATGTTTCTTATGAAGATTTAATACATCTTGATGACAGGCAAATGGTTTGGGATACCATTCAAAAAGCTTTAAAAGAAAACAAGCCATTTAAAATTACTTACAGAATAATTACTGCAGATTTAAAAGAAAAATACGTTTGGGAACAAGGTAGGGGCATATATTCCCGTGAAGGAAAATTAATTGCACTGGAAGGATTTATAACAGATATTACAAAACGTAAGAAAGCAGAAAAATTACTTCAGAAGTCAGAATTATATTACAGAACTATTTTTGAAAATACTGGAACTGCGGCATTAATAGCTGGAGAAGACACTGTCATTTCTCTTGCAAATACTGAATGTGAAAATCTTTCAGGATACTCAAAAGAAGAAATAGAAGGTAAAAAAAGCTGGATAGATTTTGCTACACAAGACGAATTCGAACGGTTGATTAATTACCATAATTTAAGAGAAATAAACCCGGACTCAGTTCCAAAAAACTATGAAATTAAGCTAGTAAATAAACAGGGCGACATCAGAGATGTTTATGTAACTATTGAGTTAATTCCCTACACTAAAAATAGGTTAATTTCTCTTCTAGATATTACTGATAAGAAAAGATCAAGGAAAGCACTTCAAGAAAGTGAAGTAAAATTTCGTGAAATTTTCAATAATGCAAATGATATGATAACTGTATCTGAATTAGATGAAAATATGATGCCCGGACTGTTTATTGAAGTAAATAATGTTGCACTTGAAATGCTGGGTTACAGTAAAGAAGAGTTTTTAAATATGGGTCCTTTTGATATTGTTCACCCCGATATGAATGCTTTTTTACCAAAAGTAGAACATGAAATGTCTAAAAATGGATATACGCGACATGAAAGCATATTAATCGCTAAAAATGGTTCTAAAATACCTGCTGAAGTTGCCACACATTTTTTCAAACTCCAGGGAAAATGGGTAGTCCTTGCAATTTCCCGTGATGCTACGGAACGTAAAAAGGCTGAAGAAAAACTAAGACTGGCAAGTGCATATAACCGTAGTCTAATTGAAGCAAGCCTGGATCCTCTTGTGACTATTGGTTCTGATGGAAAAATTACTGATGTAAACAACTCTACAGAAATTATAACTGGTTACCTTCGGGAACAGCTCATAGGAACTGATTTTTCAGACTATTTTACCGAACCTGAAAAAGCCAGGGAAGGATATCAACAAGTTTTTAAGGAAGGATTAGTGCGTGATTACCCCTTAGAAATTAAAAACAAAGACGGTTCCATAACACCTGTTTTATATAATGCTTCCGTTTATAAAGATGAACTTGGAAATGTTATAGGCGTATTTGCTGCTGCACGTGATATAACTCAACTTAAAAAAGCTGAAGAAAACATAAAAACATCGCTGGAAGAAAAAGAGATACTGCTTAGAGAAATTCATCACAGGGTTAAAAATAACCTGCAGATAATAAGTTCTCTTTTAAGTCTCCAAACAGGTTATACTAAAGATGATGAAACACTTAATGTCCTTGAAGAAAGTCAAAATCGTGTTAAATCTATGGCTATAGTCCATGAAAAACTTTACAGCTCTGAAAACCTCGTGAAAATAGATTTTAAAGATTATATTAAAGATCTAACAGATAGCCTGTTTTTAACTTATAAGACCAAACCAGATAAAGTAAAATTAAATAAAAATATTGAAAACATCTTTTTTAATATAAATACAGCAATTCCATGCGGCCTTATAATAAATGAACTGGTGACAAACAGCCTAAAACATGCATTTCCGGTAACCTGTGGTTACGGACCTGCAGATGGAACATCTGCCGATCCTGCAACCGTAGGTTGCAGGTTTGAAAATGAAAACCGGGAAAAATGTAGTTTTTTCGGCCCCAAAATCAAAGATTTTGAGGGATTTTCAATTCCGGTGGCCTCTGGCCACGGACCAGCAAATCATAGATTTACCGGCCCCCATACTGCAGGTCATGACTCCAGTAAAATACAGATTGAACTTCACCAATTAAAAAATAGTTTAGTATTGATAGTATCTGATAACGGTGTGGGCTTACCTGAAAATATAGATTTCAAAAACACGGAATCATTAGGGCTACGTTTAGTAAATAACTTGGTCAAACAGCTCGATGGTACTATTGAACTTGATAGATCTGAAGGTACTAAATTTAAAATTATTTTTAAAGAATTAATATATAAAGAAAGGATTTAAATCATTTTTTATAATTTAGAGAATGTTAAAAAGAAGATTATTGAAGGTCTAACTTTTAAGGAATTAATATACAAAAGAGAAAAAAACTACTGGTTTTTAGGATATATACCTGGACACTAAATGGAGGCACCATGGTGTCCAGGCACTTAATATTTAAAATATAAATCAAAAGGGGATAGATCAATATCTAATAATATTGACCTAAATTAATAATGTATGGTTTTACATATAAATTTTACGCTTTAAAATGTTAATACTGTTTTATATACAATTTTAAAAATTATAATACTTCTATATTAAAAAACAAGCCTAATTTTATTATTTTTGCGAAGCCCTTGTTTTTAAAATATTTTAATTGTATAAATTAATATGCTCAGTTCTGCTACACTTTGGACCTATCCACATTTTCCAATCAGAGCGTAACTTTTTATATAATTTCCCCTGCAGATTTGCGACAATAGTCACATTTTCTAGTTTCATATTCCAAGATTTCACCTACAAAATATTATTAAATATACTTAATTTCTTATGATTTTAATATGTATCAGGTCATTTACATTAACTATTATTCAAAAACAAATCAATAATTGCAAAAATATAGAGCAGTAAAAACAAAGAGTACTGCTTCTTTCAATTCTTTTTATAAATTAATGAGTTAATAATTCTATTTCTTGGATTACGTACTTAATTTAGTTTATTTTATTTTCAATAATCCTATGTAATAAAACAGCATGTTGATATATGAGAAAAAACAAAAAAAAGAGTAGAATCTCAATAAATCAGATAATACTTTGATTGAGATTAATATATCTAAAACAGGTTAAAATTTTCTGCTTCTGCGCAAAAATTAAAGCCTTATTAAAGTATAAAAGTATAAGTAAGTTGAATAGCAATTGTATCTAAAAAATAAAGGATTAAATTACACTATGGAGATGAAAAAAATGAAAGAAGAAGTATTTTTCAGCAAAGGAATGCCCCATGTTAAAAAAGATTATCCGGACCTTTATGAAGCAATTGTACATTTAAATAATGCCACATATACCGGTAAAACCCTTGATTATAAAACTCAAAAGCTTATAGCCATAGCAGTAAATGCAGCAGCTTCAGATGATAGAGCAATACGAAAACAAATGGTAAGTGGAATGAAAGAACTCGGAATTACAAAAGACGAGATAATGGACGCTTTAAGGGTTGTTCTTTTAACTGCAGGGAAACCAGCGTTTACCAAATCAGTTGCAATACTGTATAAATTACTTGAAGACCCTGAAATGGTAAAGTGTATTAAATAACTTTTTTTAAATCCGCTCGAAAATCGGAGATTTTCGGTGCTTGCAAATTGAAGATTTGCTGCCGT
The DNA here is from genome assembly GCA_023409695.1 of Methanobacteriota archaeon. GTDB lineage: Archaea > Methanobacteriota > Methanobacteria > Methanobacteriales > Methanobacteriaceae > Methanobacterium_D. The sequence goes on from JAEYQZ010000016.1 coordinate 10,838, forward strand.
GAAAATTTTCAATTTTCACATGCCCCAAACACCCATGTGTTTGAGGGTATTTTTTTTAATAATCCCCTATTTATTTTTAATAAGATAATGATGCAGCTTAAAACCAATAAACTTATTTTAGAACGTACAAAAGAAAAATTATGAATTTTCAGTATTCCCCCTATGGCATTTTACTAATAGCAAGTGCATTCATTATTTTATCACTAGGTATTTACAGTTACAAAAAACGTTCATCTAAATTACATACTTACTTCATTTTTTTCATGTTATCCATATTTTTATGGTGCCTTGGGGCAGGAATGGAATTTTTCAGCATTGCGATATGGGCGAAGGTATTCTGGGTTAAAATTACTTACCTGGGAGTAGCTACGGTTGCCCCTCTATGGTTTATATTCGTATTAAATTATACAAACTATGATAGATATTTAAAACCGATTCATATTAGGTTTCTTTTCATTATACCACTTATTATTATAATTCTAGCATTTACAAATGAATGGCATAGATTACTATGGCCCAATATTATTCCAACCTCAAATCAGCCAGGAGCTATTTTAATTTATGAACACGGCCCTGCTTTTTTCATTAACATGATCTACAGTTTTTCCCTAACTGTAATTGGGCTTATTATCCTTATTAAAACATTAATAAAGTCTTCCAGAAAGTATCGTCAACAGATTTTCATTTTAATAATGGTTGGGTTAATACCATTAATTTTCAGCAGTCTTTATGCATTCCACGTTCTTCCTATTGTGGGGTTGGATTTCTCCCCATTTGCACTTGTTATAGCTGGGATGCTGCTCGCTTTAAGTATTTTCAGGTTTCATTTCCTGGATATTCTCCCAGTAGCTCATAAAATCCTGTTTAAAAATATGGTCAATGGCGTTCTGGTTTTTGACGATAATGAAAAGTTAATGGAAGTAAATTCAGCCGCCAGTATAATAGGCATAAGTCCGGATGATATTAACAGAAGTGCAGATGAAGTTCTGGGTAAATTTGAAGAACTTAAATCAGTTTACATGGCACGTAAATCAGAATCAGAGGTATTTCTAGGAGAACCATTAAATCAATGGATTCAAGCTCAAATTACCCCTATCTACGATGATGAAGATATATTTCAGGGACATCTACTCATAATTCAAGATATAAATAAACGCAAAAAACTTGAAGATGAATTAAAGAAATCACTGGAAGAAAAGGATCTGATGATGAAAGAAATTCACCATAGGGTCAAAAACAACTTCATGATTATACAGAGTCTCCTCCAATTACAATCAAGACATATAGACGAGGAAGATGTTTTAGAGATTTTTAAAGAGAGTCAAAATCGAATTAAATCAATGGCATTTGTCCATCAGCGTTTGTACCAGCACGATAACCTTAAAAAGATTAATTTTGGAGATTATCCTGAAACTTTAGCTTCAGATATTTTCAAAAGCTATGTTAGCAATCCAGATCAAATAACATTAGATATAGATACTGAAGATGTTGAACTAGATATAGATACAGCTATTCCCCTTGGATTAATTTTAAATGAACTGATTTCTAACAGTTTAAAATATGCATTCCCAAATGGCAGAAAAGGCAGGTTAATGGTTAAATCTTATTTAAAAGACAATAAATACAGTTTAATAGTCAGTGATAACGGAATAGGATTCCCAAAAGAGTTAAATTATAAAAATTCAGATTCTTTAGGCTTAAAATTGATACACAGTTTATCTGATCAAATAGGGGCAGATGTTAAACTAGATACGACAAATGGAACTAAATTTGAAATTACATTTGAAGTCAAAAACTAAATTCAACAGCCAAATACTGTCTAAAAATTAAAAATAAATATAAGAACCTATATTTTATCTATTTATAACTTAATAATAAATATAATCATTAAACAACATCTTTAACATTTTTTTATAAAAAAATAAACCATAATAATTTTTTAGAAAATTATAAATAATACATTATACTATATAATTAATAAGTAAGGAGATAATCAAATGGTAAAAGCAATAACTGCTGCATTAATGTCTTTAGTAATTCCAGGAACAGGCCAGATAGCATCCGGCGAAGTTAAAAAAGGAATAATATTTCTAGCCATTGAAGCCATATTATACATATTATTCCTCACAGTAAACCCGGGTATTGTTATTATATCAATCCTATTTGCCATATATACAGCTTATGACGCATATAATGGAGCAAAATCCAGTTCACGTGCAGCTACAGTATAAAAATATATTTTTAATCCTAAAACAACGATAAAGAGCATAAATTTAAAGAAAATTAATTTTTCAGTTTTTTTAATAATAAACTTATATCCTGAAATAAATAAAATCAATAATTACAGGATCATTTTAAATTTTCATTTAAAGCACAACCTTTTTATACTTACTTATTCTAATAATTGATCATCACCAACTGGTGACAAACAACTTTTTTTGGGAAATAATCCCATGGATGTGGCGCAAGCTGAACAAAGAGGTGTTTTAATGTATAAATATATAAGAGAAGCATGGAAAGATCCAAGCGATTCCTTCGTCAGAGAGCTTATGCAACAGAGAGCTCCACAGTGGAGAAGGGAAAGCGTAATTCAAAGAATAGACAGACCTACAAGACTTGACAGAGCAAGGTCTTTAGGATATAAAGCTAAAAAAGGATATGTTGTTGTAAGGACCCGAGTTAGGAGAGGTGGAAGAAGAAAAACAAGATTCACCGCCGGTAGAAAACCTAAAAGACAGGGTGTCAACAAAATAACCCCTGCAAAATCCATTAAAAGGATAGCAGAAGAAAGGGTAGCCAAAAAATACCCTAACTTAGAAGTTTTAAACTCATACTGGGTATGGGAAGACGGAAAATTCAAGTTTTTTGAAGTCATATTAGTTGATCCAAACAGTCCATCAATTAAAAATGATAAAAACATAAACTGGATCTGTGAAAACCAACACACAAGCCGTGCGCTTCGTGGGCTCACAAGTGAAGGTAAAAAGACCCGTGGACTTCGAGGAAAAGGTAAAGGCGCAGAAAAGGCAAGATAAGCCTTAAATTATTTTTTTTAGCAAAATAAAGGAAAAATATCCATGATCCATAACATTTCATATCGTGTATTTGTTTATGGAACAGAAAATGATGAAAAGGTGAAAGAAGCAGTGAAAACTCTCTTTCCCAATTCTCATCCTCAAACTGATACTACAGAAGGCTATTTTAAGAATCCGGTTTTAATATTACACGATAAAATCACCAAAAATCGTGAAATTAAAGAATTTGTCGAGATATTAAAACAAATTGACGCTGCCAGTAAAAGACGACTTCGCAGTGAACTGGAAAATAAAATGGATGAGCGAGGAAATTTATTCTTAAGGTTTGATAAACAAAGAGCTTATCTTGGAGATTTAAAAATAATTGAACATGGAGATGCCATTCACGTTAAAATAAATGTAGCTGCTTATCCTGCAAAGAAAGAAAACGCAATTGAAGTTGCAAAGGATATTTTCGGTGTATAATTATGTTTTTTGATTTTCATGTTCACAATACTCAGTTAGCAGGCGAAGCCAAACGGCTCGGATACAACGGAATTGCACTTATACAATCTTCAAGGAATTATAATAAACCAGATAACATCAACCCCCAAGATAATTTCAACGTCTGGAACGGTGTTGAAATTTATGCAAAAAATCCAGATGACTTAAGAAAAAAGGTTCAAAAATTTAGAGAACGCAGCGACGTTGTGATAGTAAACGGCGGAGATATAAAAATAAATAGAGCCGCATGTGAAGATCCGCGGGTCGATATACTGGCACATCCCTACAAAAATAGGAGAGACAGTGGAATAAACCATGTACTTGCAAAGAAAGCCTCAGAAAATAATGTTGCGATTGAACTCAGCATTAATCCTATGATTAAAACACGTTTATCACTAAGAGCAAAAATTCTAAGTCAATTCAGGCAAATTCTTAAGCTACAGCGAAAATTCAAATTTCCATTAATAATTACAAGTAATGCTTACTCCATATATGATCTCAGGACCCCTGAAGATATAATTGCATTTGCAGGCTGTCTGGAGATGACTCATGAAGAAATTATAAGTTCTTTATCTAAAAATCCGGCAGATATAATAAAACGAAGCATGATACGGAAAAATGTGATAGTACAAGGGGCTAGAACTATAGAACAGGGTGATTAAGATGAAACTTAAAATACTGCCCCCTACACTTAGAAATGATAAAAGATACATCTCATTTGAAGCTATATCAGAAGTACCTTTAAGTAAAGAAGATGTGATCTCGCTGGTATGGGAAGCTTCATTGAATTTCCACGGTGAATGCAAGACAAGCAAATTTGATCTGTGGGTTATGAGGGTCTGGCCAGTTAAATCATCTGATGATAGAAACATAATTAAAGGGATCCTTCAGTGCAATAGAAGTGAAGTAAGTTCAGTAAGAGCAGCGATCTTACTTGTAAATAAATTTAAAGGCAAACGAGTAGTCTTTCATACCATCGGTATTTCCGGAACAATCAAAGCCGGAATAAAAAAGTTTATTAAACTAGAAAAATAACATAAATAAATAGTTTTTAATTTAAATCTGAATTCGTTTAAATTCGCTATTATTACCCTTTTAACTTATATCTAAAACTGAATTTAAATGAGTAGTTTTAATTAATTTAATAAATAAATACATATAAGTAAAGTATTAAATCTAGTATAAGTTATATTTAGAAATCAAATTCATTTAGTAAATCGAAAAATAATAGAGAGGTATATATATGCAACCGATGCCAGGAGCAGGATATGATAGGGCTATAACTGTATTTAGCCCAGATGGAAGACTTTTTCAGGTTGAATATGCGAGAGAAGCTGTAAAAAGAGGTACAACTTCATTAGGTGTTAAATCAGGTGAAGGTATTGTCCTTGTTGTTGATAAAAGACCTACCAGCAAACTCGTTGAGCCAAAATCAATAGAAAAGATATTCCAGATTGATGAACATATTGGTGCAGCCACCTCCGGACTTGTAGCTGATGCAAGGGCCTTAATTGAGAGAGCAAGAATAGAATCTCAGGTTAATAAAATAACCTATAACGAACCAATCAGAGTAGATAGTTTAGCTAAAAAAATATGTGACATGAAACAGATGTATACCCAGCACGGTGGGGTAAGGCCTTTTGGTTCAGCTTTGATAATTGGAGGAGTAACTGACACTGAATGTAGATTATTTGAAACTGACCCTAGTGGAGCTTTAATTGAATACAAAGCAACTGCAATAGGCGCTGGAAGACAAATAGCAATGGATGAATTCGAGAAGAAATACACAGAAGGCATGAAATTAAATGAAGCTATTGATCTAGCATTAGATGCTGTCTACGAAGCCACCGAAGGTAAAACAAGCGCTGAAAGTGTGGAAATTGCAGTCATAGATTTCGAAACTAAACGATTCAGAAAATTATCCGAAGAAGAAATAGAAGAATATGTTGAAGAACTTCTCTTAAGAAAGCCTAAGGAGGAAGAGGAAGAAGGAGAAGACGAAGAAGAAGAGGAGTAAAAAATGGTCACTCTTGAAGATTCAGTTATAGCCCGTCTGGAGTACTATGGAGAACGTTTTGAAATATTAGTAGATCCAGATCTTGCTTCCGAGTTTAAAAGAGGCAAAGATATACCAGTTGAAGAAATACTCGCTGTTGAGGAAATATTTAAAGATGTTAAGAAGGGAGATAAAGCATCTGAAGAATCAATGAATAAAGCTTTTAGTAGTACAGACCCTCTAGAAGCGGCGGCCTTAATACTTAAAAAAGGCAGTGTACAGTTAACTGCCCAGCAGCGAAAAGAAATGTTAGAAGAGAAAAGAAAAAAAATAATTGCAAAAATAACAAGAGAAGCCATAAATCCACAGACAAAACTTCCTCATCCTGCAAGGAGAATTGAAAAAGCCATGGAAGAGGCTAAAGTTCACATTGATCCATTTAAAAGTGTTGATGAACAGGTAAATATTGTTCTTAAAGCCATTCGTGTTAAAATACCAATAAGATTTGAACATGTAAACGTGGCAATTAGAATTCCAGGAGATTATGCAGGAAAAGTATACACAGTAATTTCAGATTTTGGAAAAACAAAAAAAGAGGAATGGCAAAAAGACGGATCATGGATCGCTGTGGTTGAAGTACCTGGAGGCCTACAGGAGAGCTTCGATAGAAAATTAAGTGAACTTACAGGCGGACAGGTGGAAACCAGAGTAATAAAATAACTTCGTTATAGTGAAAAGCTTGGTTTATAACCTTATAATTGAATATAACTTTTATCTTCAATGAACTTTTCATAATAGTACAAATTAGAGTTTAAACTTGCTTCACTATAATTTTATGGCTTTCCACTGTAAAGGAGGCAGAACGTGATATTTGTAGAAGATAAAGCTTTAGTGGTTCCAGGTGATGTTCTTGCAGATGAAGAATATCATACAGGAAGAGGAACGTTTAAAGAAGGTAGCAATATATGTTCATCTCTTGTTGGTTTAGTTGCTATAAGGGATAAAAAAATAAGTGTTATTCCCCTGCAGAGCAAATATATTCCAAAAAGAGGAGACGTCGTAATTGGTGAAGTTACCGATATAAGATTTTCAATGTGGAATTTAGACATAAACTCTCCATATTCAGGATTTTTACCTGCTTCAGACGTTTTTGGAAAAGAAAAAAGAGATTTGAATAAGGCATTTAATGTCGGCGATGTTTTATTTTTAAGAGTTGTTGATGTTGATGAAGTTAAAAAGGTAAAACTGGGTTTAAAAGGTAGAGGACTTGGTAAATTTAGAGGTGGAATTTTAATCTACATAACCCCAACAAAAGTACCACGGCTCATTGGTAAAAAAGGATCTATGATCAATATGATAAAAGATGAAACAAGATGTGACATCATCGTAGGTCAAAATGGTGTGGTATGGGTTAAAGGCGAACCGCAGATGGAAAGAGTTGCGGAAAAAGTTATAAATATGATAGAAGATCAGGCCCACACCTCTGGACTTACAGATAGAGTAAGAAACATGCTTTCTGAACTTCTTGGTAAAGAAATAGAAGAAGTAGAAGAAGTCCCTGAGCCAGATGTAAATGAATAAACAGGGGTGATTATTATCTTAACAAACAATAATGACAATTTAAGGGCAGATGGAAGAGCATTCAATGAATTAAGGCCATTAAAAATAGAAGCAGGTGTTTTAGAAAAAGCAGACGGATCTGCATATCTTGAAATAGGGGGCAATAAAGTTCTTGTTGCTGTTTATGGTCCAAGAGAATTACATGTAAGGCGTATAATGAGGCCGGACATGGCAGTTATAAGATGTAGATACAACATGGCACCGTTTTCTGTTGGAGAAAGGAAAAGACCTGGACCAGATAGGAGATCTGTAGAGATATCTAAAATAACCGCAGACGCTCTAAGACCTGCCATATTTTTAGAAAAATTCCCAAGATCAACCATTGATGTATTTATAGAGATCCTTGAAGCTGAAGGAGGTACAAGATGTGCAGGAATAACTGCAGCATCAGTAGCTCTGGCAGATGCAGGAATACCAATGAAAGATTTAGTAGTTTCCTGTGCAGCTGGAAAGGCAGACGGTAATGTGATACTGGATCTCTCAGAAGATGAAGATAAAGAAGGTGAAGCTGATTTACCTATTGCCATAATGCCAAGATCTGGTGAAATAAGCCTTCTCCAGATGGATGGACACATGACACCTGATGAATTTGATAAAGCATTAAATCTTGCAATTGAAGGATGTAAACAAATCAGTGAAGCGCAGAAAAACGCCATTAAAAACAGGTATGGTGAAGAAAATGGTTAATATAGTTCCTGAAATTACAAGAAAAAGTATAGTAGAACTTATTGAAAATGGGGAACGTGCAGACGGCAGAGAAATGAATGAATACAGAGAAGTATCTGTCGAAGTCGGAGTAATTGAAAAAGCCGAAGGATCTGCAAGGGTTAAAATAGGTAACACTCAATTAATAGTAGGGATAAAACCCCAAATTGGTGATCCTTTTTCTGATACACCAAATGTAGGTGTATTAATGACTAATTCTGAATTGTTACCAATGGCATCTCCATCATTTGAACCAGGACCACCTGATGAAAGATCTGTAGAGCTTGCAAGAGTTACAGACCGCTGCCTAAGAGAAGGTCAAATTTTAGATCTTGAAAAACTGTGCATAATCGAAGGTGAAAAGGTATGGATGATATTTGTAGATATCCATGTTTTAGATTATGATGGTAATTTAATGGACGCTGCAGTTTTAGGAAGTGTTGCTGCACTTACAAGTGCAAAAATACCAAATGCAACCGTTGAAGATGATAAAATTGTCTTAGATGAAGAAAATCCTGTTGCATTACCTGTAAAGGAAAAACCTTTAATGTGTACATTTGCAAAGATAAATGGTGAACTGATTGTTGACCCATCACTTGAAGAAGAAAATGTTATGGATGCCAGAATCTCAGTAGGAGTAAGAGAAGACGGCAGTATTTGCGCAATGCAAAAAGGCGGAGAAATGCCCATGACAAAAGAAGAAGTAATTGGGGCAGTCAAGAGAACTATTGAAAAAACAAAAGAACTTAGAGAACATTTACCATAAATTACTAAAAATTTACAAGGTGATTAAGATGACAAGAACAAAAAAAGTAGGAGTAACTGGAAGGTTTGGCGCAAGATATGGAAGAAAAGCCAAAAGAACAGTTAAAGGCATAGAAGAAAAAATGAAAAAGGACCACGTATGTCCTAAATGTGATAGAATTGGTGTTAAAAGAGTGAGTACTGGAATATGGGAATGCAAAAAATGCGGAACTGTATTTACAGGAGGAGCATACGTTCCACAAACTCCAATGGCTAAAACAGCTACAAGAAACATCAAAAGGATAGTTGGAGAAGGAAGTTAATTCCTAATTCAATATTTTCTTGAAAATTTTTTTGAAGTTGAAGAAAATGCAAAGCATTTTCTGAACTCACAATAAGAAATTTTTGGAGTTATCAAAATCGGAGATTTTGATACAACAAAAAAATTGAAAATTTTTTTGGGGGTTTATAGCTTGTACAAATGTGCAAAATGCGGAACTTTAGTTGATCTTAAAGGATACACTGAAGCAAAATGTCCAAAATGCAGGTACAGAATTCTCTTTAAGGAAATTCCAACCGTTAAAAGAGATATAACTGCAAGATAAATTTATAAAGGTATTAAATGCTGATTACAACATCACGGAAACCATCTAGTCGAACAAGATCATTTTGTCAGGACCTGAGTCATGTTTTAAATGCAAAATATGTAAACAGGGGCAAAATGGGCTTTCGAGAGGTTTTACTTAAATCAGCGACACTTGGATTTCAGGAAACCGCAGTAGTTTCTCAAATAAAAGGAAATCCCAGTAAAATTGAAATATATAATGAAAAGGGTGACTTGCTGTTATTTTTAAAGATAACAGTATCGCTTTTAAATTTAAAAGGTAAAATAAACTCTGATGCCATCAGCATCAGATGTGAAATAGAAGAGCTTAAAGATCCCCTCATGGATATTCTTAAGATTCCAGAAGAGAATTCAAATAAGAATTTGATCTGGGTTAAGACAGGAGAGGGGGAAAATAAAGCTATAATAGAATTTTATGATAAAGAAGGTTCAATTAGAGACCCTCGAATTTACGTTAAAAACTGGAGATTTAAATGAATATCCCAGAACACGTGAAAGCAGAATTTAAAATTGAATTTGACAGCTTAGATGAAGCAAAGCTGGTTTTAAAATCAATTGAACCTGAAATTCAAACTGCACCATCTGACAGGTCTTCGGTTGAAATAAATTTAGACAGGAAGACTTTAAAATTAATAATAAATGCTGAAGACACTCCATCTCTTCGAGCATCTGTTAATTCATATTTTAGATGGATAACACTATCTCATGAGGTTAATTCGTTAAAAAGCCCTGAAGATAGTTAATTTATAATATAAAACTAGAGGTGATTTAAATGGAACTTCCTCAAAATGTACAACATCAATTAGCTCAATTCCAGCAGGTACAGCAGCAAGCTCAGGCAATTTCAATGCAAAAACAAAATGTCGACCTACAGTTAAAAGAAACTAAAAAAGCTGTCGAAGAATTAAATAAAGTTGAAGAAGACGCTGATGTTTATAAAACTGCCGGAACATTACTTATCAAAGTCAAAAAAGAAGAGATGACCAAAGAACTTGAAGATAAAATAGAAACCTTAGAGCTTCGTGAAAAAACTGTCCAGAGACAGGAAGAAAGAATCATGAAAAGGCTCCAGGAAATGCAGTCTTCTATTCAGGAAGCTATGAAAGGAAGCGGAATACAGTAGAGGTCAGTTAATAAATTTTTAACTGATTTCATTTTCAAGTTAACTAATTTTAGATATTTTAATTACAGAAGTTTATTTTTTTAACTTAATATATTTAAAAAAATTTATTTTATTATTTTTAATATTTTATAACTAAAGAAACATTAAAAAGTGTAGATTAAAATGAGTAAACTTAAAAAATTAACTGATGAAGACCTCGATAAAATCTCAGAAATTGCAGTATCATCAGCTCAGGATTTCGTCTTATCTAAAGTTTCTAAAAAAGAGATTAATGATATTGATATCAACGTAGAGCTTAATTACAATGATAGCCTTGATGTAAACATCACAGTTGACATTGTATTCGATGACCTTTCATCTGCAGATCCAGAAATCGCAGATGAAGCGGCTGATCATGCCCTTCTGGAAATCGAGAAGTTTTTAGATAAAATCTAATTTTATTTCCTATTCTTTTAGTTTTTCAAATTAAATGTCCAAATCTTGTTTTAAAAAACATAGAAACTATTATATATCAAAAAAACAAATTTTATAATAGTAATAAAAAATGTTAAAATTGTATTAAAATTAATAAATAAATTTGATGTTTACCAAGCCCCTCCTTAAAACTCCATCAAGTTTAGGGATCTAAATACCATTAGATCCCTAAATGGAGTTGTTTTACCATTATGGGGCATCTAAATAAAAAATATTTTCGCTCAAATATATAGATGCCCTCTTAATTTTTTTTAGAAAAATTTAAATTTAGTATTTCAGGATTTAAATAAACAATTTTGTCTATAATCGTTCTGTTTTTAAATTAGATATTCAAACAATTCCAGATTCTTTAAATATATAACTTTATAAACATACCAGTTTATTTAACATTAAACAAGTTATAAAACTTATTCTAAATAAAAATAAGGGATTATATAAATTCTACTGCACATGAACGACTTCTTAGACTTAAAACTTGAGCCTATAAGTTTATATAGAAATTACCGATTTGTTTAACATTAAACGAGTTAGAAAATCAGGATTCTAAATAAAAATAATAGTTATATAACTTACCCCATGAACAGATTAATGAATTAAAACTTGAATATATAAGTTTATATAGAAATACCGACGTATTTAACATTAAACAAGTTAAAAACCCATAATTCTAAATAAAAAATAAGGGATTGTATATGATAATACCAGTTTTAGATCTTAAAAATGGAATCGCAGTATCCGGAAAATCAGGTGAAAGAGAAACTTACAAACCACTCGAAACCGTATTCCACGAATCAGCTTCCCCTGTAGAAATTGCAAAATCTTTAAAAGGTGCCGGCGCAGTTAGGATATATATAGCTGATTTAGACTCAATAGAAAACAGAAAATCTAATTTTGATGTTACAAGAAAAGTAAATAAATATATCCCTGTGATGCTTGACTGCGGTTCAAAAAATGTTTCTGATGTTGGAAAAGCACTTGAAGTTGCTGATAAAGTGATTATTGCAACAGAAACCCTGAAAGATATTGATGATCTCAAAGTCATTTTTGATAAATTTGATAGAAATAGGTTAATTATAAGCATTGATATAAAAGACGGAAAAATATTCAGTAAATATTTAAATATTAATATGGAAGATTTTATCAAAAAAATAGAAGAAATACGACCTCAAGAAGTTATATTACTCGATATTTCTCAGGTTGGAACAGAAAAAGGTGTTAATGAAGAGCTTATAAAAAAATTTTTAAAACTCCCTTTAATTATAGGGGGAGGAATAACCTCACGTGATATCAAAAAACTGGAAAAACTAGGAATAAATAAATTTTTAGTTGGTTCTGCATTACATAATGGGAAACTAACCCTTAAATAATAATTTAAAATCACTCAGGTAAAAAAAATGTCAACTATAGCACTGATAGGCCCCATAACAAATGATACCATCATAAAAAATAATTCAACCCATAAATCCATAGGTGGGGCAGTTTATTATCAGTCCAGTGTTTTGAAACGCCTGAATGTGAACACCAAAGCCATAATAACACTTGCTAAAAGTGATGAAGAATTATTAAATGCTTTTCCCAAAAATATAGAGCTTTTCCCAGTATTTACAGATGAAACAATAAAGTTTCAAAATATTTATCCAGATAATAACCCCAATCACAGAATACAGAAAGCAAGCGTACCATCTAATCCCATAAAAGTTAAAGATATTGAATCTTTAGACATAACAGACTGCAATGCTATACTTCTAGGCCCATTATGTCCCTGCGATATTCCACTTGAAACTATGGAATATTTATCTAAATTAAAAATTCCCATATATTTGGGTGCGCAGGGATATTTAAGACATTTAAAAGATGATGAAATCGTTTTAAGGCCGTGGAATGAGTTCAAAAAATTTCTAAAATTTGTAAAAATTCTATTTATGGATGAAAATGAATCTGCTACCATTTTAGGCCAACAGCTTCCCCTAACTGAAGTTGCAAAAATATTAGCTTCATTCGGACCAGACGAAGTTATCATAACACAGGGAAGTAGCGGATCAACAATTTATTCTAAAAAATTAGATGAAACATATAAAATTCCTGCTTTTTCACCAAAAAAGATAGAAGACCCCACCGGTCTTGGGGACACATATATGGCAGCATATGCCGCGAGAAAACTTAAAATAGAAGATCCAAAAATGTGCGGCATATTTGCATCTGCGGCATCAGTTATAAAGCTTGAAAATACCGGGGCGTTTAATGGAAATATAAAATTAATACGTGAAAGATGTAAAAAATATTCTAGAAACTAGATCTAATTGTTTTAGTTGACTATGTAGTAAAAAATAGATTATTAAGTCTTTTAAATAAAAAAATAAATAGGATCCTATAATCCTAAAATGAAAGGCAGAATTAGAAATGGCAGTATACCTGCAGCAAAGAAAAGTCCCACTCCGCCAAGCATATATTCCCTTTTTTTATCCATTATACCTGAAGCAATAAGCAGTACTGCAAAAAATCCCATTATTGCAGGAAGTATGTGTGAAAATATTAAATATGCGCTGGCAAGTACATTTGTCACCTTAAATCACCTGTTAAATTAATTAATTTGAAATTATTATTTTTAATTTTCTCTCTTTATTTAATTACATGTCATTCCAATTTAAAGTTTTCCAGTTTAACCATCCCTGAAATAAAAAAATTTCAGTTAGCCTAAAAGCTCCGTTGAATAAATTCAACTTAGCCTAAAAGCTCCACTGAATAAATTCAACTTAGCTAGGCTTCACTGACTAAATTCAACCTATTATAACGGGTCAACTGAAACAAGTTTACTGTGGACAATATATGCTGCTCTAGAATATCCCGTAGGCCAGCAGGTTATCAACCATAATTCAGGTGTACTTGCTGACTGATATCCAAGGGAAACACCTTTAGCTCCCCACCTTATATCATCACCATTAGATGTGACTTCATAAGTATATTTTTTCTGAGTTAAATAATCTTTAATTATTAAAGGATCACCAACTTTTAGTTGAGTTATTCCACTAAATGGAGCAGAATGTGTTGTATGGTGGCCTAATAAAGCAGTTTGTCCGTTTGTTCCAGGATAGTAACTGGTTGGTATAAAGTAAACAGCAGGATCGTTTACAGAATGGGTTGTTAGCTCCCAGTCTCCACCTATAGTAGGCATTATAAGTTCCGCCCATCCCACAACTTTATTTTTATTGGTTACACTATCATTTATTTTAATACTGTTAACTATTGTGTTTAATTCATTTCCCGCAGCGCTAACATCTAATCCAGAGCTACCTGAAGCACTGCCAGGACCAGTATAAATTACACCATAAAGTGCGTTATTTTTCTGGAACCATACCTCTTTTCGTAGTTTTGATACATTGCCGTCCTGTAATTTGTAATCTGTTTCATAACCAGTGAGGCCATTTACAGTTATATTTTTAGTAGATACAATCTGGAAATTTCCATCAACAGTCCCAATACCATTCAACTGGACTTGTTTAGCCAAATTATATCCTGTAGGTACACGTTCTTTAACAACTGTAATTTTCAATCCAGAATCATCAGAAAATGATGTTATATTGGACTCAGTTCCATTAACTTCAGTCAGGGCCGCAGGATAATCAAAAGAAATTTCCCCATTGTCAAAATGATTTGACTGTGTTCCTAAGCCATTACCACCTAAATTCACCGCAAAAATAATAATTACCACAATGGCCAGTAAAATTATTAAATAAGTGTTCAAACGTTTCAATTTACTAATCTCTCCCTATCCCATGTTATATAATGCAGTTACTTTTAATTTTCATCACTTATTAAATTTATTATAAGTAATAACAAATCTTAAACTTTTAAAATAAATTCATAATCATTAGAAATGATCTATAAACTTAATTTCCTATATATTATTTATAAACTATAATTAAAATAATTTACATCCTAAAATAAAAAAATAAACAATCCTCAAGTTATGCGATGTAATAGTTGAGCATAAAAAAATTTTAAAAATAGCTTTACATCTCAAATCTAAAGAACAAGGAATGAAAGTATGAAAATGAAAATTTTATCATGGAACGTAAACGGTTTAAGAGCCGTACACAAAAAAGGATTCATTGAATGGCTCCAATCTGAAAGTCCCGATATACTGTGCATTCAAGAAACAAAAGCTGCAAGAGAACAGCTTCCCCGAGCTTTAAAAAGCATTGAGGGATATCATGCCTATTTCTGCGAGGCAGAAAAGAAGGGCTACAGCGGCGTGGCCATATACACTAAAATAAAACCCAAAATTGTAGAATACGGCTTTGGGATTTCAAAATTTGACAGTGAAGGCAGAATACTGATAGCAGATTATGGCGATTTTGTTCTCCTCAATATATATTTCCCAAATGGCAAAATGTCAGATGAAAGGCTTGCCTACAAGTTAGAATTCTACGATACCCTCCTTGATTATGCCAATAACTTGAAAGAAAATGGTAAAAATGTGGTAATCTGCGGGGACCTGAATACTGCCCATAAAGAGATAGATATTGCAAGGCCAAAAGCAAATGAAAAAAATTCAGGCTTTTTACCCATAGAACGTGCATGGATTGATAAATTTCTAAGTCAGGGTTATATTGATACACTCCGAATGTTCAATAAAAACCCAGAACAGTATACATGGTGGAGTTACAGAGGCGGCGCCCGAAGTAGAAATGTAGGCTGGAGACTTGACTACTTCTTTGTAAATGAAGAGTTTAAAGATAAAGTAAAATCCGCATACATACTTCCTGAAGTAATGGGGTCTGACCACTGTCCTGTTGGTGTAGATATTGAAGTAGAATAATCAAAAACTCAGGGTAATTTATGTAAATTATTCCTAATTTTATTTTTAATATTAGCTAAGATAGTTTCATTTTAAATTTATTATACAAATTAATAACCAATTCAAGAAAGAAAAAGTATAAATCTTAGTTTTACGTATAATGATGAAAAGAGGCTTAAAACTTGGATTTTATATTCCATTTTTAAAAATTGGAATATATTCTTATTTTGACTTAAGACAACCTAAGCAAAGGAACTAATTAATGATAGAAAAGACTTTAAACTCATTGAAATCAAAAAAGTGGTATAAAAACAGGCTGGAACATATACGTGTCCTAAAACCACAAGAAGCGGTTTATGGAGATACTAAAGCTGTTTTACCGCAATTTTTAAAGAATTACTTGCACAAAAATAATATAAAACTTTATAAACACCAGTGCAGCGCCATAGACCTGCTTCGAGGCGGGAAAAATGTGATTATAACCACTCCAACTGCATCTGGTAAAACCCTTGCCTTCAATATACCTATTTTCGAAAAATTAAGTCAAAATAAGGATGCCACAGCACTTTATATTTATCCAGCAAAGGCCCTTGCAAATGACCAGCTGAAAACAATGAAAGAGCTTGAGAAGTACTGTGGAATGAACTTAAATCCAGAAGTGTATGATGGGGACACTCCGCCCTCAAAGAAAAGGAAAATCAGGAAAGACTCCAGAATAATTATAACCAATCCCTACGAACTGCACAATGTTTTACCATGGCACCACCAGTGGGAAAACTTCTTCAGCAACCTTAAATTCGTTGTAATAGATGAAGCTCACCAGTACAGGGGTGTTTTCGGATCCAATGTTGCATTCTTATTAAGGAGGTTTCAAAGGATCTGCAACTATTACGGGTCTGATCCTCAATTTATTTTATCCACAGCTACTTTAGCAAATCCTGTTGAATTCAGCGAGAAATTAACCGGCCTTAAATTTAATTTAATATCAGAAGATAGTTCCCCTAAAGGAAAAAAAGATTTCATATTCTATAATCCATATTATGACGGGGTGGGAAAGACCACAACACACGTAGAATCCCAGGGCTTGTTCCAGTTATTTGTATTGAACAAACTCCAAACTCTCTGTTTTACTACTTCCAGGAAAATGGCAGAACTAATTGCAAGGCGTTCTAAAAAGGAAATTGCAGAAATTGATGAATCACTTGCAAATAAGATCTCTGCATACAGGGCAGGTTATCTGGCAGAAGATAGACGTAAAATAGAAGATAACCTTAAAAACGGTAAGTTAAGAGGCGTAACTGCTACTAATGCTCTTGAATTAGGTATAAACATTGGTTCGCTGGACAGTGTCATCATATCAGGTTATCCTGGCACATTAATGTCAGTATGGCAGCAAGCAGGTAGATCAGGTAGGGGAACTTCTGATTCCCTTGTAACTTTCGTTGCCTTTCAAAATCCTTTAGACCAGTACTTTATGAAGCATCCGGATATCTTCTTTGATAAGCCCCACGAGCATGCTATAATTGATCTATCTAATTTCCAGATTATAAAAGGGCATTTGATGTGCGCTGCAAAGGAAATGCCTGTAAAGCCAAACATGATGAAAATTGTCTTTGAAACTGATGTAGAAGTACATTTAAAATCGTTGGAAAGTTCTAAATTAATTGAAAAGACAAATAAAGGATGGGTTTACTCCGGATCAGAATATCCTCCATTTAAAGTTAACCTGGGAAATACTTCAGACGAAATATTTAAGGTTTACTACAAAGGAGAAGTCCTTGAAACAATGGATAAAAGACAGGCATACACTGAAGCACATCACGGGGCAGTCTTAATTAATCAGGGCGAAACTTATATTGTAAGAGAATTTAATCTGGCTAAAAATATTATAAAAGTAGTTAAAAAAGATGTAAACAGCCATACGAGCGTTCAAAAGGATATTGACATTAAAATATTTAAAGAAATTGAAAAGAGGACTATTGGAAATCTGAATGTATCCTTTGGAGAACTTAAAGTAAGTGAATATTACCCCAAATACAAGGTAATAGAAAGGAGTAAAATCGTCAGCGTAAGGAACCTTAAACTGCCGCCAATTCAGTTTAAAACAAAAGGCATGTGGTTTACTTTACCTGAAAATATTGCAGAAGGTCTTAGATGTGCTATAGATCGAAAAGAAATTTTTGAAGGTGGTATCCACGGCCTTGAACATGCCATGATAGCTATTATTCCATTTCACGTTATGTGCGATAGATTTGACATAGGTGGAGTTTCCACACCCAACCATCCAGATACAAAAATGGCAACAATTTTCATTTATGATGGATTTGAAGGTGGTATTGGATTAACTGAGAAAGCATTCCACTTAATTGAAGAAATAACCCGCATGACTTATGAACTTGTAAGGGATTGTACCTGTGAAGAGGGTTGCCCTGCATGTATATACTCGCCAAAATGTGGTAATGATAATAAACCACTTGATAAAGAGGGGACTCTTTTTATACTTGAACAGATGTTTGATCTAATGGAAATGGAAAGATAAATTTTGTTGAAATATTTTTATTATTAAGTAAATATTAACATAAATATAGAATTATCTAAAAATTGAGTTAATACAAAAATAAAAGTAAACGACAGAGGATTAACCAATGGGAAACAGGATGAATGAAGGTTTTAAATTATACCAGGAAGGTAATGTTGAAATTGAATTATTTGACGATGATTTAATGATCTTCAGAGTACAGGGTTCTAGAGATGATATTTATCAGGTCAGCATGAATGAAAACATGTGGCTCTGTGACTGTGATGATTATCAATACAGAAGTGAAAAAGAGCCAGGTAGCTTTGTCTGTAAACATTTATGGGCAGCATTCTTCAAGGTTGCTGAGCTGAAAAAGGAAGATTAAATATTTTTAAGTTTTTTAAGATAAAGGTAACGTAAAATAAAAAGTCGATCCCACACCCCAACCACTCAAAAATTCACAGAATTTTAATGTTGAAGAAAATTTTCAATTTCATGAACCGCGAAATCGTAGATTTTGCAGGCCCCAAACGCGAAACGTTTGATGGCTTTTTAGAAAAAAGCCGTCGAAAATCGTAGATTTTCGGGGCGCCAAAAATGCAAAGCATTTTTGAGCGGTTGATCAAAAACTCCCACTATCCTTAAATCTTTAAATTAATAAGGAATGGTAAAATAAAAAGTCGATCCCTTACCCAATTCAGACTCCACCCATATACGGCCGCCGTGGCGCTCGACTATCCTTTTAGCAACTGATAGTCCAATTCCAGTTCCCTGATATTCATCTCGAGTGTGGAGTCTCTGGAATAAAGTAAAAATACGTTCAGCATATTGAGAATCCATTCCAATTCCATTGTCCTGGATGCTGAATACATATTGATTTTTTTGAGGGTCTTTTCTTGCTGAAATATGGATTTTGGGTTGTTCATTATCTTTTTTAAATTTAATTGCATTAGATATTAAGTTTTGAAATACTTTTATAAGCTGACTTTTATCAGCAGTTACTTTAGGAAGGTCATTATGAGTAATTACAGCATTATTGTTTTCAATAATACCTTTTAAGTTGAATAATGCTTCATCAAGCGCTTCTACTGTATCTATTTCTTTAAATTCATCCGCATTTGTTGAAACTCGGGAATATTCCAGTAAATCAAGGATCATGCGCTGCATTCTTTTAGCAGCTTCCACGATGTAATCCATAAATTCATCAGCATCACTATCAAACTTACCTTTATAGCGCCGCTCTAAAAGCTGAGTAAAGCTTGCAATAGTTCTAAGCGGTTCTTGAAGGTCATGAGAAGATACATAAGCAAACTGCTGGAGTTCTTTATTAGAACGCTCTAACTCATTCAATAAATCATTAAGTTCCTGTTCTGCTTTTTTTTGCTCTGTTAGATCCGTCATAATCACATAGTATCCATCTATCGTCTCTAAGAAGCTGATATTAATTTGAAATGTCATCAAAGTTCCATCAGCAGATTCTATAGAAATTTCTTCTTTACAGCTGTTGTCTGAACCACTTTCAATAGGAATTTTACATTTTTTAAGCTGATTTGAGGAGATAAAATCAGTTATTGGTTTTCCAATCATGTTTTCCAGTGGAGTCCCAAGCATAGATGCCAATTTACTATTACTGTAGTAAATAGAAAGGTCAGTAGTTAATAGAGCTACTCCCTCATTCATTTCTTCAATAAGGATTCTATAAGCATAATCTGAGCCTTCTAATGTGAAAACCTGTGTACCTCTAGGACTGTTTACGACAACAGCATCAACCTGGCCATTTTGAATCGCATGTAGGGTCTCTTCAGCTTCAGCAAGTCTTAAACGTAATTTTTCAAGTTCATTAGAGCATTCATCGTTTTTATTCATGTTACACCATGATCATTCCTTTTTATCATTCTTTGATTTTAATTCCAATCCAAGTAAAAGTTTTTCTTTATTAGATAGATCACCCACAAATCTTCGAAGAGGTGGAGGTAACTCCTTAATTAAAGTTGGAGCTGCTACAATTTGCCCTTCTTTAGCAAATATTGGCTGCTGGTAAATATCAATTATTTCAAGTTCATATTGATCTTTTAGATTCTCTTCTAAAATTTCCATTAAATTTTCAATAGCTCTTCTAGACTTAGGATTAATACCTGCCACAAAAAGACGTAAGATATATTTATCGCCTCTTTTTTCTGCAGTAAGCGCATTTTCAAACTCTTCTAATTTATCAATGGCTTTTTTACTCATTATATTACTCCCAATCTATCTTTTACACGTTGAACGTATATCTAATCCTACAAGGACTTTTTCTTCATTTGCAAGAGTACCTATAATCTTTTTAACAGGTTCTGGAAGTTTCCGGACCAGTGTTGGAATTGCAAGAATCTGATCACCCTTAGCAAGCTCCGGATTTTCGAGTAAGTCTATGATTTCAATACGATATTTACCTTTCAAATGTGTTTCACAAATTTTTTTTAAATTTGCGAATGCTTCTATTGACTTTGGTGTTTGACCCGCGACATATAACCTTAATTCCCAAAATTCAGGACATTCTTCTTTATCCATATCCATTTTAATCCCTCTTATCCGCTTTTCTCATTCGGGCCATGCCATTTTGATCATTTTCCAGAACTTCTTCTTTTAATTTTTCCTGTTCAATTATTCTTTCAAGTTCTTCTTCTTCAGCTTCAAATTTAGACTTGATTTCAGCTATTTGTGCATCCATTGATTCACGTTTACGTTCAATTTCCCTTTGTTTACTTTCAATTTCTTGTTTGCGCATTAATTTTTGTGCTTTCTCCAGTGATATTTGAGAGATTCGTGCAGAGCCAGTTAACATTCCTTCAGGCCCAAGATAGACATCTTCCACTTCAATTCCATTACTAGTTATTAAAAACTCCCTCATCTGGTTAGAATGAACCATACCCCTGGATTTTATAATGTCAATGGTACGATTTCGTTCCCCATTATTTTCTTTTGATCTTAAATCGATCC
>JAEYQZ010000048.1 GCA_023409695.1 Methanobacteriota archaeon
AATATTCTTCAATAAATAATTGGCCGGTGGTATAAAATCCAAATGCATTGCCTGTATATTTATCCCTAATTTCCTTGGAACGATCAACAATTAGATTCATTGCTTCATCCCAGCTCGCTTCTTCAAGTTTTCCGTTTTTCCGTATTAAAGGCTTTGTAAGCCTCTCTGAACTTTGATTTGCAATCCATCCATGAAGTCCTTTAGGTCCAAGACGTCCTTTATTTACACGGTCTTCTACACGCCCTCGAACACCTACTATTTTACCATCTTTAACTCCAATATCCAAACCACAATCATTTGAGCATAAGAGACATGCTGACTGTATCCATTCATCAGGTTCTTCCATAATCCTTTCATCTTTTCTTACAGGCCATTCTCCTTTATGAGGAGTCCTTTTACCCCATACTTCTCTTATACTATCATGTGTCTGTTTTACAGTATTTGAATCATCTATACTACCTGGCGGATTTTTCATAAAATCACCTCCAATAATACTAATTACTATATTTTTATTAATAATTAAGATATATTTTTAGGACTATGAAAAGGAGAAACTGTTAATAGTTTTGCAAGATTTAATAATAAAAATGAAATTCGATGAGTATTTTTATTAAGTACAAAGGCGAACAATATTTTTATTAAATAAATTTCCCTTACGGGAAAAACAGTAGGCCTTCAATGTTCTCATATATAAACTTTGTATAAAAAAATAAATAGAAAAGTTTATCTGTATCGTTGATAGACCTACACCCATATACATAAAAATCATTCTCACACATGTGAAAGGTGATCTAATGGCAGAAGAAAAAAAAGTAGAAACTAGTGAAGAACCTAAAATAGGTGTATATGTTTGTCACTGTGGTATCAACATCGGTGGTGTTGTTGACGTAAAAGCAGTTAGCGATTATGCGGCCACACTTCCAAACGTTGTTGTAAGTGAAGAATACAAATATTTCTGTTCAGACCCAGGTCAGGAAAAGATCCAGAAGGATATTAAAGAAAAGGGTTTAAACAGAGTTGTAGTAGCAGCATGCTCACCAAGGCTCCACGAGCCAACATTCAGAAGATGTGTAAAAGAAGCAGGATTAAACCCATTCTTATTTGAGTTTGCAAACTTAAGAGAACACGATTCATGGGTACACATGGATGAACCAGAAGCAGCAACTGAAAAAGCAAAAGACTTAACAAGAATGGCAGTTGCAAAAGCAAGATTATTAGAACCTTTAACCGCTGAAAAAGTTAGTGTTACAAACACAGCTATGGTTATAGGTGGGGGAGTTGCAGGTATTCAGTCAGCTCTCGATTTAGCTGACATGGGATTCAAAACTTACTTAGTTGAAAAGAACCCGACCATCGGGGGAAGAATGGCTCAGTTAGATAAAACATTCCCAACTCTCGATTGTTCAATGTGTATTCTCGCACCTAAAATGGTAGATGCAGGAAAACACGAAAATATTGAATTATTATCTTACTCAGAAGTTAAAGATGTAGAAGGATACATCGGTAACTTCAAAGTAACCGTAGAAAGAAAACCAAGATACGTAGACGAAGACCTCTGTGTAGGATGCGGATCATGTGTAGACGTCTGCCCAATAGAAATACCAAACTACTTCGACGAAGGAATTGGTATGGTCAAAGCAGCATACATCCCATTCCCTCAGGCAGTACCTCTCCTCGCTACAATCGATAAAGATTACTGTATCGAATGTGGTCTCTGTGACCAGATATGTGAAAGAGGAGCAGTTAAACACGACCAGCAACCTGAAGAAGTTGAACTTGACATCGGTACAATCATTGTTGCAACCGGTTACGACCAGTTCGACGCAAACGAAAAACTCGAATACGGATATGCTGATAACGCAAACGTTATCACCGGATTAGAAATCGAAAGGATGATTAACGCATCAGGACCAACAGAAGGTCACGTATTAAAACCATCTGACGGTAAACACCCAAAAAGCGTTGCATTCATATTATGTGTCGGTTCAAGGGATGAAAAAGTCGGTAACGAGTACTGTTCAAGGGTTTGCTGTATGCACTCCATGAAAAACGCTCAGCTCGTTAAAGACCACGAACCAGACACTGAAGTCACTATCTACTACATGGATATAAGAGCATTCGGTAAAGGATTCGAAGAGTTCTACAAACGGTCACAAGAAAAATACGGTATTAAATTTGTCAGAGGCCGACCAGCAGCAATTCTCGGAAACCCAGACCAGACCCTTACAGTAAGGGCAGAAGACAGCTTACTTGGAAAAGTAACCGAATACAACTATGATATGGTTGTACTCGCAGCTGGACTCGTACCACCAGCAGGTGCTAACGAATTAAGACAGACCATCGGACTCTCCAAGAGTGCAGACGGTTTCTTAATGGAAGCTCACCCAAAACTCAGACCTGTAGACACACTCACTGAAGGTGTATTCCTTGCAGGTGTAGCACAAGGACCAAAAGATATTCCTGACTCCGTAGCACAAGCATCAGGTGCTGCAGCAAGAGCAGCAATTCCAATGGTTAAAGGTGAAGTGGAAATTGAACCGATTACTGCATACACCGATGAAGATGTATGTGGTGCATGTGCAGTTTGTGTAGAACTCTGTCCATACGGAGCTCTAGCAATAGACGAAGGCCATGCAACCGTTAACATAGCTCTCTGCCACGGATGTGGAACATGCGCTGCAGCATGTCCATCTGGAGCAATGGACCAGAGCCACTTCAAAACTGACCAGATTATGGCTCAGATTGAAGCTGCAATGGGCGGAACCGGAGCACAATCCAAATAGATTAAGGAACATTATTCCTTATCTTTTATTTTTATTTTACGGACTATTTTTAATTAATTAACTGTTTTAACTACTTATTTTAACAGATATAGTATATTCTAGCGTTATTTATTCATGCCATGCCTATTCCAACTAATTTTTCTATTAATATATCTGTTTAAAACATTTAAACAAAATTTAACGCTTTTTAGCAACTATATACCTGAAATACATTAAAAAATATTTATTTATCCATAAGTCCAACTTATTTCCAAAAACATATATTATTAATATATAAACTAAAGATCAAAATGTATTAAATTACAGTTTGTTTTTGAGAATTTTGTAAGGACGGGTTTAAAAATGGATTACAATGAACTTGGAAATAAATTAAAGGAAATTTTGGAATTAAAAAATGATCCAGTTGCCATAAAATGGTCTGTAAAGGAACCAAGGGATATTGAAAAGGAAGAAGGTAAATCTAGATTTTGCACCAAACTAGACAAAGCCATGCATGGCGAAACTTTTTATGCAACTGCTGAAGAAGAGGAGTGTATGGGCGGTGCAAGATATTCTGGACTTAAAGACCCGAAAGAGTTTCCTGCAAATATGCAAAGCGGCGCATTTCTAGTTCCAATGGGAGTTTACAAGAATATCCCTGCAGTTCAACGTTCGTGGAAAAATAATTTAAATGTAGAATGCGGGATTTTTAACGCTGTTATCTTTGCCCCACTTGTAAAAGCAGAATTTGAACCGGATGTGATATTTGTAGTCTGCAATGCAAAACAGGGAATGGAAATACTCCATGCAAATGCATACGATTCTGGCGCCCATGGATTAGGGGCCGATTCAGGACCAATATGCAGTTCAATGGCCTCGGTTCCTTATATAACTGGAAAGGTCACTTATGGTTTTGGAGATGTGGGCTCAAGACAGCATATGGATATTAGCCCAGAAGATATTATGGTCGCTATACCTGCAAGTGAATTATCCCGTATAATATCCAATCTAGAAGAAATGAAAACTAAAAAATTCTTTAGGGAAACGTGATAGAACTTATTTTATATTCTTAATTTATTCAGACACTTTTAATTTTGCAGAATTCAGTTTTAAAAGAAAAATCATACCACTATTTCAATAAAAATCAGAATTTTCAGTGATTAAGTAGTCAATTTTGAAAGTATTTATACTCATTTATTTTATACATAGTTATGTAAAGCTACTTAGTTACATTTACTCGGAGGCAATCAATGTTTAAAGATGAAAAATGTACTCCTGATGTCAAAAATGGAGGACAATTAATGTATGAAAACCAAAAATATGCTCTTAAAATCAAAGAAGTTACTAAAGAACATCACAGGTGGATGGAAAATAGTATAAACTTAATTGCAAGTGAAAACATAACCAGTACTGATGTAAGAGAAGCTCTAGCATCGGATCTATCCCATAGATATGCGGAAGGCTTACCATGTGAGAGGCTCTATGAAGGCTGTGAATACATAGACACAATTGAAAACTTGACAATTGACCTATCCAAAAAATTGTTTAATGCTGAACATGCTAACGTACAGCCAAATTCAGGAGTTATTGCAAACTTAGCATCATTTTTTGCGCTTTTAAACCATGATGACCTTCTTATGGCCTTAAATGTGCCTGTAGGTGGTCACATCAGTCACGCCGAAGTTAGTGCTGCAGGAATAAGAGGTTTAAGAATTCTTTCACATCCTTTTGACAGTGAAAACATGAACATTGATGCAGATGCTATGAAAAGGGATATTATAAAAAACAAACCAAAAATGGTTCTTCTTGGCGGTAGTTTATTCTTATTCCCTCATCCTGTAGAAGATGCTCGTGAAGCTGCAGATGAAGTAGGTGCAAAAGTTATGTACGACGGAGCACACGTACTCGGTCTCATAGCAGGTGGAAAATTCCAGGATCCTCTTAAAGAAGGAGCTGATCTTCTTGTTGGAAGTACTCATAAAACTTTCCCGGGACCTCAAGGTGGTATCATCCTTTGTAAAGAAGAATTAAAAAATAAAATAGATACTGCAGTATTTCCAGGTGTCGTAAGCAACCACCATCTTCACCATGTAGCTGCTTTAGGCATAAGTTTAGCAGAAATGCTTGAGTTTGGTAAAGATTATGCAGAACAGACCATTAAAAACGCTAAAGCTCTAGCACAGAGCCTTTACGAACTTGGTTTTGATGTCCTCTGCGAAGATCTAGGATTTACAGAATCCCACCAGGTTGCCATGGACGTTAAAAAAATAGGCAGCGCTGCTAAAATGGCAAAAGATATGGAATCTAACAATGTTATCCTTAATAAAAACTTACTTCCATGGGATGACCGTAAACGGACCGATGATCCATCCGGAATAAGGCTTGGTACCCAGGAAATAACCCGCCGTGGATTAAAAGAAGCCCAAATGGAAGAAGTTGCAGAGTTCATCAAAAAAGTAGCTATGGAAGGTAGAGATGTTAAAGCAGAAGTTACAGAGTTCATGAACCAGTACAACACTGTACACTACTGTTTCAGAGAAGATTTAGCTTACAAATACATTGATTTCTAGAAAGAAATCAATTTTTTCTACTTTTTTTAAACTTTTTATGTTCTCACTGACAATTCAATTTCTCAATTTTAAACCTGAAATCAAATTCTCAATCAATATCTAATTTTATAAATACCACTTTTCTCATATAT
>JAEYQZ010000123.1 GCA_023409695.1 Methanobacteriota archaeon
AACATAGTAGTTGTGCCAAAAGATGCATTTGTAAAAATAGCTATTGCATATGGGTTTAAATCCTTGCTTTAATTATTTATTCGAAAATTTTTAAGGACGGCAGAAATTTATAAATTTTAGAAAAACCTGTCAAATCTAAGATTCGACGCTTACGAAACTGAAAGTTTCGTTACGGCAAAAATTTTTAAATTTTTGCACGCCACAAACACAGAGTGTTTGTTGGCTTTGGTTTTTGAGAATTTCTGCAAGACTTCTTTTTTTATTAATTAAATAGTTAATATCTACTCTAGCTATGATAATACACATCATCACAATACTAATAGTATTATATAATACGTTAACAAATTTAACTAATATATAATAGTAAGGTGTTTTGATGTCATCAGGCAGTAATACGGGCAAGTCATTTGATCTAAATTTCTTTGAAAATCTAAAAAGATCAAATGAAGACCATGGATATTTAATATGTCATAAATGTTATGGATATTATCCTCTTAAAGAAAATGAATCACCAGATGATTTTTTGGAATGTGAATGTGGTAATGATCTGGAATTTTATGAAAATATTGATGAATTTATAAAAATTAAAGATTCAAAAGACTTAAGTGGGGATAACCCCGAAATAATGGATGATAATTATAGTGAACTGCAAGAAATAGAAAATGCTCTCAAAAGCAAATCTGAGAAGAGAAAAAAGTTTTTTGAAGATCTGTCAACACGTATTAAATTGCAGGAAGACATATTGACTGAGATCAATTATGGAGAACGGGGATTATGGGATACCCTTGAAGAAAAAAGTTTAAGCGATGGTATTGAAACTGCTGCTGTAAATATTGCTGTGCATGAAAATAATTTTTTATCACATGTTAAAAAACAGCGGTCAAGGGCAGAACGTGCTGAAAGTCATTATTTTACAAAAATAAGTGCAATTTTATTTGTTATAGCTGCAATTATGCTCTTAATCGTATATTTAAAAACTTAAATTAAACTTTTATTATTTGAATAATAAATTTTAAAATTTAAAAATAGATCAAAGTCTATAATTTTAGTATTTTATTGATATGTCATTATAAAAAGAAGTGTTTTAAAATTTAACTCCTTTTTCTACTGCTTCCAGTGTTTTTTGAATATCTTCATTATCATGCATAGATGATATGAAACAGCATTCAAACTGTGATGGTGGAATAAATACTCCATTTTTAAGTAAAGTCTGGAAATACTGGTTGAACTTTTCAGTATCTGCAGATTTAGCACTGGTATAGTCATATACTTCTTTATCAGTAAAGTATAACTGGAACATAGAACTTAATCCCGCTACTTTAAAGTCAAGATTATTATCAGCGAGTATGTCCTGAATTCCAGTTCTTATTAAATTTCCTTTTCTCTCTGATTCTGCATAAAAATCATCGTTAAGCTGGTTTAACATTGCAAGTCCAGCTGTAATCGACACCGGATTCCCATTAAATGTCCCTGCCTGATAAACATTTCCTGCTGGAGCTATCATTTTCATAAAGTCTTTTTTCCCTGCTAAAGCACCAATAGGGAAGCCCCCACCAAGTATTTTACCGAAAGTTACAAGATCTGGAGTCACGCCAAAATATTCTTGAGCTCCACCTTCTGCAATTCTAAATCCTGTGATAACTTCATCAAATATTAAAATGATATTATTTTGGCTTGTTATTTCTCGTAAAAATTTTAAATAATCCCTTTTTGGAGGAATAAATCCTACATTTCCCATGATAGGTTCTACAATTATGGCTGCAATGTCATTTCCTTCTCTTTTTATTAAATCCACCACAGCTTCTTCATCGTTAAATGGTATTAGAACAGTATTTTTTGTTGTATCTTCAGGCACGCCTGGTGAATCCGGTAATCCAACAGCTCCAGAACCTGATTTTACAAGAACGTAATCATGTGCTCCATGATATGACCCTTCAAATTTAATAATCTTTTTTTTATCGGTAGCTGCTCTTGCGAGTCTTATTGCACTCATTGTTGCTTCTGTTCCTGAATTTACAAACCGGACCATTTCAGCACATGGTACTTTTTTAATTACAAGTTTTGCAAGCTTAATTTCATTTTCTGTAGGAACGCCATATGCTGAACCAATTTTAAGCTGTTCTGCAACTTTTTCCATTATTTTTTCATTTGCATGGCCTAAAACGAGAGGCCCGTATGCGAGGCAGTAATCTATATATGAATTTCCATCGACATCTATTATTTTTGAGCCTCCTGCCTCTTTTGCAAAGAAAGGGTAAGGTTTATAAGCTCTAACGGGAGAATCTACTCCTCCTGGAAGATAATTTTGGGCTTCTTTGAATAATTCTTCAGATTTCATATTTTTGACTCCTTGATCTTGTTAACTAATTTTGGTAAGTTTGAACTAATCAAATGTAATTTAGTTACTGATTTATCGTAAAACATGCTATTTAACTAATCTTTTAATCCAATAAGTGAATTTGCGATGGCTACTGCAACTGGTGTTCCGCCTTTTGGCCCATTGGTTATAATATGGGGTATTTTGGTTTCTGCAAGTGCTTCTTTAGATTCTGCAGCACCGACAAATCCAACAGGGACCCCTGCAATGGATCTTGCTTTCATACCTTCATTTTCAACCAGATTTATAGCCTCAAAAAGTGCTGTTGGAGCATTTCCGATTACAATAATCCCATCAAAACCTTCATCATGTGCGACCCGCATTGCAGCAGCTGCCCTTGTTATCTGTTCTTCTTTTGCAAGTTTAATAGCATCTTCATTGCTGATATAGCATTTTACTTCGCCTTCATATTTATTTATCCCTACTTTGACCATATTTATATCTGTAAGAATATCTTTTTTGGCTTTAATTGCTTTCACACTTTC
>JAEYQZ010000179.1 GCA_023409695.1 Methanobacteriota archaeon
GGTGTTATTGTAAACCAGATCCAGCCAGAAGAAGCTGACTGTGAGTTCTGTGCTGCAAGGCGTAAAATACAAGAACAGCGTCTTAAAACTATCCAGCAGAAGTTTGGAAATCAGGTTATAGCTCAAATACCTCTTCAGACTGAAGAAGTTAAAGGTATGGATAAGCTTACCCATATTGCAGATATTCTCTACGGCGAACCAGAAGCTAACCCTGCTTCTAACTAACTTTCTTTTTTTTAAATTCCTTATTTTTTATTTAATTTTACAAATTCTTCTGAGTTTAATGCTATTTTTTTTCTAAAATTACCAGAAAAAATGTACATTTTTTAGTTATGCTTAATAAAAATTTGATGTAATTTATTATATATCTTGATATTTCCAATGTTTTTACCAACTTTTGGAAAAATCCTCAATTTTTACAAAAATGTTGGTAATTTTCCCAAACCTTTATAAGTGATCATTGGTATACAATAATTTGCAATAACCAAACAGGTGTTGGATAAACAATGGATGATATAGACACGGCTATACTCCGTTCCTTAATTAAGAATTCGAGAATTACAATATCTCAAATGTCAAAGGAAATTGATGTTCCTGATGCAACCATCTCCAACCGGCTTAAAAAGCTGGAGGCAGATGTAATAAAACGATATACAATGATACCAGACTGGCAAAAAATTGGCCTTAATATAACGGCCATAATTATAATTCAAACTGAATCTGAAAAGCATGAATCTGTTAAAGAAGAATTATCAAAGCTTGAGGAGGTATCAGAAGTATACAGTGTCTCAGGAGAGTACGATATTCTCATTAAAGTTTGGGTTCCAGGTATTGGCGAGCTCAATAAGTTAATAAACAGCAAGATTCGTTCAGTTGATGGTGTTGAAGATTTAACTGAAATGATTGTAATGGAGCGTGTTAAGGAAGATATGGTTCCCATAATCCCGGGGGCGGAGTGATCGCAGTATTAATTGGAGGATGGTACGATGCGTTTTCTAAGTGAAATCATGAAAAAAACAGTAGTTGACCTTGACGGAAACAAAATTGGAAAGTTTAAAGACTTTATAGTATCTGTAAATATACTTTATCCGCTGGTTGAGGCAGTAAGCATACGTACGTCCGCTAAAAAAGATATACTTGTTTCATGGGAAGATGTGGATCATATAAACAAAGAAATCAAGCTTAAAGTTAAGTTTGATGATATTCAAGAGTATAAGCTTAAAAAAAGGGATATTAAACTTGTGGAGGAAGTCCTTGACAAACAGGTCGTTGATTTAGAGGGTAAAAAAATAAGAAGGATCAATGATCTTCAATTATCAACTACTCGTGGCTATTACCGACTTATAGGGGTAGATATAAGCTTTAAAGGTATATTAAGGCGTCTTGGACTTGAGAAGATCGCAAGCAGCCTTAAAATAAACCTTCATGAGGATTACATATCATGGATGGATGTGGATGTACTGGAAAGTGACATATCGCGTTTAAAATTAAAAGTGCCAGAATATAGTTTAAAAAAACTTCACCCTGCAGATATAGCAGAAATTGTGGATCAATTGAGCATTAATGATTCAATAAATGTTTTAAATTCACTTGACGAAGAGGTCGCGGCTGATGCCTTAGAAGAAATCTCTCCTGAAAGGCAAGTTAGTCTTTTTGAGGAAATGGAGACTAAGCGAGCCGCGGATTTACTGGAAGAGATGTCACCTGACGACGCCGCTGATTTAATAGGCGAACTTTCAGATGAACGGGCACAGGAATTACTTGAATTAATGGATCCTGAAGAAGCAAAGGATGTGGAATCACTTTTAATATATCCTGAGGATACTGCTGGTGGAATAATGACCACAGAATTTGCATCGGTTAAAGAAGGGCTTACAGCACGTGAAACTCTTAACGCACTTAGGGAAATGGCTAAAGAAGTAGAAAGTATTTATTATATCTATATTTTATCTAATTTTAATTCGTTAGTGGGCGTTATGTCCTTAAGGGAGTTATTACTGGCTGATCCTGAGCAGAAAATTGCAGAAGTCATGCATAGAGATATAATATCCGTTGATGTAATGGAAGAAGAGCATGATGTGGCAAAGAAAATTGCGAAATATAATTTACTTGCCCTTCCTGTAGTTAAAGACGAAAATAAAATTCAAGGTGTTGTTACTGTAGACGATGCCATAGATATTGTGCTACCTACTGCATGGAAAAAACACGTTCCAAGAATGTTTGGAAGGTAATGGGGGGCTTAAATGGATTTTCGAATTTTTACAAGAGTATTTAAACACCCTATTATTTTGAGTTTTATTGTGTTTCTTTCAGTTATGGGTCCAGGGATAATAACTGCCAACGTTGACAACGATGCTGGCGGTATTACGACTTATTCGCTGGCAGGTTCTCAGTTTGGGTACGATTTAGTGTGGCTTTTTATCCCCATGATTATAGCTTTAGCTATTATTCAGGAAATGGGCGTAAGAATGGGTGTTGTGTCAGGTAAAGGACTTGCAGACTTGATACGTGAGAAAGTAGGGTTAAAACTTACATTTGTAATGATGATTGCCCTGCTTGCAGCTAACATTGGTAATATCCTGGCCGAATTTTCAGGTATCGCCGTAAGCAGCGGAATATTTGGGGTTCCTAAGTTCATAGCGCTGCCTATAGCTGCACTATTCGTCTGGCTTTTAGTGGTCAAAGGTACTTATAAAAGCGTCGAAAAGGTATTTTTACTAGCTTCATTAGTCTATTTGTCATATATTGTAGCAGGATACCTTTCACAGCCAAATTGGGCTTTAGCTGCGCATAATTTGATAGTACCTCAGATATCTTTAAACACTGCTTATATCACTATGGTTATAGGACTGGTTGGAACAACTATAGCTCCATGGATGATGTTTTACATCCAATCATCTGTTGTAGAAAAGGGAATAACTTTAAAGAATCTAAAATACTCAAAGATGGATGCGGTACTTGGAGCAATAGTTGTAAATGTAGTGGCATTTTTCATAGTAATAGCATGTGCAGCTACTATTAACGCCAATGGAATTCAAGTTAATAATGTTGCAGATGTCTCAACTGCGCTTGTCCCACTTGCTGGGCAATATGCAAGTTTATTGTTTGCATTTGGTTTTTTAAATGCATCTCTATTTGCAGCAAGTATTTTGCCGTTGTCCACTGCATACTACGTGTGTGAAAGTTTAGGATTTGAAGCAGGTGTTTCTAAAAGCTTTAGAGAAGCTCCAATATTCCATGGATTATATCTTGGGCTTATAATACTGGCAGTTATAGTCATCATGATGCCAAATGTACCATTACTTTCTATATTATACCTTTCACAGGTTGCAAACGGTATTTTGCTGCCGTTTTTACTTATATTAATGCTATTAATCATTAATGATAAAAGTATAATGGGAGAACATGTAAATTCGAGGTTATTTAACTATATAGCCTGGGCTACAGTTATAATCGTGATGGGGCTAAGTATAAGTTTGGTAGTGACATTATTCCTGCCTAAATAGGTTTAATGGGAAAGGATAAGCTCACTTAAAACCATTTTTATTTTTTAGTATTTTTTCAAATTAATTTAAAATTTAAATATTGCTTAAAAAGCTGTTATTTACGTTTGAGGTTTTTAGATATATCCTGTATTTTCTAAAATGACAAAATTGTTGGTTGTGTTTAATGTCAGGGGATATAATATAATTAAATTAAGTAGGGTGCTCTTTAACAGGTATTTTACAAAAATAAGTTTTTGTGATTATATGATTGAAAGTGTATCCTATAAAAACAGTCTTATTTAAAGAATTATAAACATACTGCTAAGTGAACCTTAAACGCTCATGTTCATTACATGCTAGTTGATTAATTTAAGTTGAACTTGTTTAAAAAAAA
This sequence comes from Methanobacteriota archaeon, assembly GCA_023409695.1. Taxonomy (GTDB): domain Archaea; phylum Methanobacteriota; class Methanobacteria; order Methanobacteriales; family Methanobacteriaceae; genus Methanobacterium_D. The sequence continues at coordinate 3,880 of JAEYQZ010000179.1, forward strand.
TTCTAATTTATTTAATCAATAATTTACATAATAGTAACACGAAACTCTTGCATGAGCGTTTTTAAAATGAAAACTGTGATTAAGATGGAAGGAGAATTTGAATTTCCTAAGTTAGACGCGCAAAACGCTGTAGAAAAGATATGCTGCTTTATAAAAAGCAAATTAGAGGAATCAAAAGCTGATGGTTTAGTTATAGGGCTTAGTGGAGGAATAGATTCCTCAACAGTAGCGTACCTTTGTGCAAGGGTAGTAGAAAATGATAAAATAATGGGACTAATACTTCCAAGTGAAACTACGTCTCAAGAAGATATAGAAGATGCAAAGGCAGTTGCAGAAAATTTAGGATTAAAATACAAGAATTTACACATAGATCCTTTAATTGAACCTTTTCCAGAATTGTGCCCTGAGTGCAGCGGCAGCGCACTTGCAAATGGAAACTTAAAAGCGCGAATAAGAATGATGCTTCTTTACTACCATTCAAATTCAATGAACAGATTGGTTATGGGGACTGGAAATAAAACTGAGCTGCTTGTAGGCTACTTTACAAAATATGGGGATGGTGGAGTAGATGTTTTGCCGATAGGTGATCTTTACAAAACCCATGTGAAGGAAATAGCTGAATATATTGGTGTTCCTAAAAATATAATAGAAAAAGCGCCTACAGCAGGTTTATGGGCAGGTCAAACTGATGAAGATGAGCTTGGAATTACATATGATCTTTTAGATAAAATACTGTATCTTATGGCAGATGAAAATTTAAACATTCCAGATATTGCAGAACGCCTTAAAGTTGAAGAAGATGAAGTTTTAAGGGTTAAAAGTATGGTAGAATCATCAAAACATAAATTATCATCACCATCTGTTATTGAAATTAATTAAACATATTTAAATTTTTATTTGAAAGGAGTAATATTATGTACGCTTTAGTTTATATAACCACATCTGGAGAAGAGGAATCTAAAAAAATAGGAAAGATGGTTGTAGAAGAAAGATTAGCAGGTTGTGTAAACATAATACCTACAATTGAGTCTTTTTACTGGTGGAAAGGAGAAATAGAAGAAGATAATGAATCTATTCTCATTGCAAAAACTAAAGTAAGTAATGTAGAAAATATTATAAAAAGAGTAAAAGAAATTCACAGTTATGAAAATCCTGCTATTTTAGCAATTCCAATAATTAATGGTTCTAAAGAGTATTTAGATTATTTAGATGCTGAAATTAGATAAAATTGAAGGATGTAATTAATTATTAATTTTAGGTGATTACTTGAACGATATAGAAAAGAAATGGCAGAAAAAATGGGCGGAATCACACTTATTTGAATCTAATCCTGATAATAAAGAGAAAATTTTCTTAACAGTAGCATATCCTTACCCAAGTGGAGCAATGCACATAGGACATGGGCGGACTTACACTGTACCTGATGTATATGCAAGATTTAAAAGAATGCAGGGATACAATGTTCTTTTCCCAATGGCATGGCATGTAACAGGCGCTCCAGTTATAGGTATTGCAAAAAGAATTGAAAGGAAAGATCCATGGACACTGAATATCTATGAAAATGTCCATAAAGTCTCAAAAGAAGAGCTTGCTAAATTTACAGACCCTGAATACATTGTAAAATATTTCAGTACTGAATACCACGATGTAATGCAGAGTATGGGTTACTCAATAGATTGGAGAAGAGAATTCCGAACTACGGACCCTCATTATAAAAAATTCGTCGAATGGCAGTTTAGAAAACTTAAAAGCAAAGGATATGTGGGTAAAGGAAAACATCCGGTAAAATACTGCCCAGAAGAAATGAATCCCGTTGGAGACCACGACCTTCTTGAAGGTGAAGGTGTGGCAATAAACGAGCTTACCCTTGTCAAATTCAAAATAGGTGATGATTACCTTGTAGCTGCAACATTCCGTCCTGAAACACTTTTCGGAGCTACCAATTTATGGTTAAATCCAGATGAAGAATATATCCGTGTAAAAATATATGATGAAAGCTGGATAATAACTAAAAAAGCCTTTGATAACATCATTCATCAAAAAAAGGATGCTGTCATTGAATCTCCTATTGATGCAAACGAGTTAATAGGCCAATCTGTAAAAAATCCTTTAACTGACAAAGAACATATCATACTGCCGGCTTCTTTTGTAGATCCAGGATACGGTTCTGGTGTTGTTTATTCGGTTCCAGCACACGCCCCTGCAGACTACATAGCACTTAAAGACCTTAAAGAAAACGAGGAAATACTTGAAAAGTATGGTATAAGGGAGAAAGTGGAAAAAATAGAGCCAATCAGTATTGTAAAACTTGAAGGGTTTGGAAAATTCCCAGCACAGGAAATAATTGAAAAGTTCGGTGTTAAAAACCAGAAAGATCCAAGACTCGCTGACGCCACAAATGAACTCTATAAACTGGAACACGCAAAGGGAGTTATGGCAAATATTCCGGATTATGACGGCTTAAAAGTACCGTCTGCAAGAGATGAAGTTATAAAAAATCTTCTTGAAGCTAAAAAAGGAGATGTAATGTATGATTTCGCAGAAAAACCTGTTGTGTGCAGATGCGGTACAGAATGTGTAGTTAAAATACTTGAAGACCAGTGGTTCCTTAAATATTCAGATGAACAGTGGAAACAGAGCACATATAACTGCCTTGCTCAAGAAAATATAGTTCCTGCAGAGATAAGGGCTAATTTTGAATATTATATTGGTTGGTTAGAAGATTGGGCTTGCAGCCGCCGATTTGGACTTGGAACGAAAATGCCGTGGGATAATCAATGGTTAATAGAACCTTTAAGTGATTCTACAATTTATATGGCTTATTATACAATTGCAAAGTACATGAAGGACATTGATCCTGAAGATCTTGATGATTCATTCTTCGACGATGTATTTTTAGATCTACAAAAATATTCTGGAAATGTAAAGGATCCACTTTTTGAAGATATCAAACATGAATTTAACTACTGGTATCCTCTGGACTGGAGACTTTCAGCTAAGGACCTGGTTGGAAACCACCTTTCATTCCACATGTTCCATCATTCAGCAATATTCCCTGAATACAAGTGGCCTAATGGAATAGTAGTCTTTGGAATGGGTCTTCTTGAAGGAAACAAGATGTCATCATCAAAAGGAAATGTAATTCTCTTAAATGACGCTATAGAGACCTACGGGGCAGATGTAGTAAGGCTCTTTTTAATGGCATCTGCAGAGCCATGGCAGGACTTCGACTGGAGAGAAAATGAAGTAAAAGGAACCAAAAGACGGTTAGAATGGTTCTCAGAATTTGCAGATCGTGTGGCAGAAATTAAAGGATCTCCAGTATCACTAAAGGACTTTGAACTAGTCCAAGAAGTTAAAAAACCTATAAACAAATGGATCTTAAGTCAATTTAACATGCGAATTAAAGATGCAACAGAAGCCCT
>JAEYQZ010000207.1 GCA_023409695.1 Methanobacteriota archaeon
TATAATACAGATCGCAGTAAATATAAGAGATCAATTTAAAAAACCAGTTGAACGTGTTTTTGGACTTTTAGCCAGTGGTATCAAATTTGAATTTGAATACCTTCCAGATAAAACGTTTTCAGATAACGTAAGTTTATTCCACCAGAAAGTGCAGCATGAACTAAATGGAAATAAAATTTTAGAGCCATTAATTGGATATTATATCGACCCTACACTTGTAGACGGAATTAACTTTGCTACTTACGGCAGATGGGTATCTAATGATTTCAGCAGGTACGAAAAACTATCCGGATTTATAAAGAACAAAACAAATAAAGCAGTAACTATATCAGACCAGATCATAGATAACATGCCTGGGCTGATGATATCTAATTTAGGTAAGGTAAAAACTCAGAAAGAATCCGATTCTCTTAAACTGGACCATTTACATTTCGTTACTTCATCTTCTCCTTTTTTAGACCTTGTTATGGGTGTAGTAACCGTAAACGGGAAATTAACGCTTACTTTAAATTATATGGAAGGCGATAATTCAGGTGAATCCAGTATAGAACTGGAAAAAATAATGTGTAAAAGTATTGAATATTTAAATAATGCAATACAGGGTAACCCCATTTAATAAATCATATTTAATGTTGTGTAAATAGTATTTGATTAAGTAAACTGCACCTTTTAAAAATATAATCATATATAATCAATAATATTGCAATTTAGCATAAAACAGGGGCTATGCACGTGATCATGGACGTTAACGTTGAAAAAATAAATTTATAAATTAATATAAATTTACATATTAAATTTCAGGGGTTTCTGTCTGTTATTCTTTTTGGAATAGTCTTAAGGGTAAGGAATATAAAAGTTAACGGCGTGATTACAGGATAAATTATATTAAATCTGTTTAAAATGTCATTTTGAGTACCTATCATAAATGGGACTATGCATGTTTTGTAGAAAATATTTTTCAGGGCTTTATAAGATAATCCACTGCCATACTCTTGAAAGATATAGACACATAGCACTAAAGAGTCATGATACCATCCTTTTATGTCAGTTATTTCTCCAAATGAAGCATTGTCTCCATGTAAACGGTATTTTGAAAGTGTCTCTTCCATATAATAAAATTGATATCTATAGGCTAAATCTGCGTAAAATTGGGTGTCATTTAGATATTTCAAATTTTCACTGTATCTCATATCCTGGATATTTTCTCTTTTCATGATAATACCAGAACCAGAAAGCCATGAGTTAATAATCTCCTCAAATACATATCCATGAGGAGTGGCGTTTTTATATTTCTCACTGGTTATCTCGCCAGTAAGGTTTGAATTTGAGTCAATTATTGCAGAGTTACACCATACCACCAAATTTTCATCTCTTTCAAGGATTTTCAGCTGCTTTTCCAATTTTTCATTTACCCACATATCATCTGAAGCTATTAATGCAATATATTTTCCTGTTGAGTTTTTTATACCTTCATTTATGGTTTTTGCAATCCCTAAATTCTTCCTGTGGAATATTTCTTTAATCCGATTGTCTTTTCGGGCAAATTCCATGATAATTTGCTGGGATTTATCCTTAGATTCATCATCTATAATAATAAATTCTAAGTCTTTGAAAGTTTGTCCCAAAACACTTTCAATTGCTTCCCCAATAAACTTCTCATGATTATATGATGGCATTATTACGCTGACAACTGGCAATTTCAGTCACCTTTCTCCCTTAAACAATCTGTAACTTTTAAAATTTCTTCGTAGTCCATCCAGGGATGCAATGGCAATGATAATATTTCATTACATATTTTATCAGTTGTATCTAACTTAAAATCATTAAAATTCAGATAGGCCTTCTGCTTATGAACCGGTATTGGATAATGTATTTGAGCATTGATATCGTTTTGAAGAAGTTTCTTTTTTAGATAATCCCTATTTTTACTCCTTATTACATAAAGGTGGTAAGCATGTTTTGCAAAGCGTTTTTCAACAGGTAAAATCACATCAGAGTCCTGAAGAAGTCTGCGGTATATCTCCGCATTTTTTCGCCTGCGTTCAATCCATTTATCCAGATGTTTTAATTTAGTTTGAAGAATCACCGCCTGTAATTCGTCTAGTCTGCTGTTAACTCCAACAAAATCATGGTGATACTTCTCGGATTGCCCATAATTTCTCATCTGAATCAGTTTTTCTTTAATTTCTTCGTTATCCGTGACTACTGCACCGCCATCTCCATAGGCCCCTAAATTTTTGGTAGGATAAAAACTAAAACAACCCATATCTCCAATACTACCTGCTTTTTTCCCATTGTATTCTGCACCATGTGCCTGGCATGCATCTTCTATCACATAAAGACCGTAGTCTTCCTTTAGTTTACAGATAGGATCCATATCTGCAGGGTGTCCATATAAATGTACAGGCAAAATAGCCTTAGTTTTCTCTGTTATCTTTTCCTCTATTTTTGATACATCCATACAATATGTATCATGATTTATATCAACAAAAACAGGTTTAGCACCACTCCTGCTAATAGCATCAACTGTTGAAATGAATGTATGTGAAACTGTAATTACTTCATCGCCTTTACCTACTCCAATGGATTTAAGCGCAAGAAAAAGAGCATCAGAGCCAGAATTCACACCCACTGCATAATCAGTACCTGTATATTTTGAAAAGTTTTCTTCAAACTTTTTCACTTCTTCCCCAAGTATGTAAAACCCCGAATTAAGAACTCTTCGAATATTACGATTCAATTCTTCGCTTATAGAAAGATATTCTTTTTTCAAATCAGTTAATAAAACCATAGTCACATCCCCACATCCATTAATTCCACAAAAAGGTCCATTCTAATCATTACAAACATTAAAAAGCTCATCAAGATCAACTTCCATTCATAAGAGTCATAAACAATAGATCTTGCCCCAAATCTCTCTTTAAAATCAATTAAACCCCTGTTCAAATAGCGGCCGTTATTTTCTGTAGATATACCAAAATCAAAATATTTTTTTCCGCTGCAATAATGGTTAATTATCCTATCATAGATAAAACTAGATGCATATAATCCCATTCCCCTCTCAGTCGCTCCCTGATACTGTGCATGGACAACATTTTCACTCTCATAAATTAACAGCCCATCCACCATTTCGCCCATGTATTCAACTGCAAAGAGTTTTATATTCTCAGGAAATTTACCCGCTAAATATTCCATTTCATCTGCGGTATGAGTAGGATTTTTACCATACTTTTTTACCAATTGTTCTCCTTTCAAACCCATAAAAGTATCAAAATCATAACTTCTTTTTAAACTTAAACCTTTACTTTCAGCTTTTTTCGTATTTCGCTTCATATTTTTACTAAAAGGTATCTTAAAATCCATTTCTATAGTTGATGAGACTTCTCTCTTTATTAAAGTAGCATTGTTAATAAAAAGAGCATATAAATCTTCTTCAGCAGGATATGAATGATAAATATGAGGTATTGCTTTATAAAGGAGTTTTACAAAGCCTTTCTCTTTTAAATATTCTTTTAATGAATCAAATATCTGCAGCATTAAATTAACGTTCATATTTTGATTAGTTATAATACCTCCAAAGGTCAATCCCGCATGACTGAACAAAGTATCTCCCTCAATATTTGCAGGCATCAAAGCAACTGGTTCATTTTCTTTAAAGAAAATTAAGGAATGATCTTCAAATCTATCAGAATGGTATTCCATGTAATCCCTCAAAAAAAAGAACACCCCATTTTTGGAATCCTTTACGAAATTATCCCAGAGTTCTTTTTCTTCAGGTTTATATCTCTTTATTTTAACCATTTAATCACCATTTAAGCGTATTCTGTAATAATTTTATTATATAAGTTTTAAATTAATTATAAATCCTCAAAATTCCAATTATTATTCTTTTTAGAAATTTAACAGCCCATTTATATATTTAAAAGCTCAATATGCTGTTTATTAAAAATTTAAGGAATATCCCAATTAGGGCCCTTAACTTATCAAAATTTCAGATCATTTTAAATTATAAATTCAGTTCATATGAATCATACACCGTAGATCTTGCACCAAATCTCTCTTTAAAATCAATTAATCCTTTGTTTAGATAAAACCCATTATTTTCTGTGGATATACCGAAATCAAAATATTTTTTTTCCGAGTAATGGTTAATTATTTTATCAAAAAGTAAACTTGGAGCATGCAGATCCATCCCCAGTTCATCAGCTTCCTGGTACTGCGCATGGATTATGTTCTTATTTTCGTATATTACTACTCCGCCAGCCATAATTCCATTCTGCTCAGCTGTAAATAGTTTTATATTCTCAGGAAATTTACCCGCTAAATATTCCATTTCTTGTGCTGTATGGGTAGGTTTTAATCCATATTTTTTAAACAGCTGTTCTTCTTTTAAAACCATAAAAGTAATGAAATCATGACTTCGCTTTATTTTCAATCCATTATCCTGAACTTTTTTAATATTTCGTTTTATATTCCTGCTGTAGGGGATTTTATAAGCCAGTTCTATAGTTGATGAAGCTTCTCTCTTTATTAAAGTAGCATTGTTAATAAAAAGAGCATATAAATCTTCTTCAGCAGGATATGAATGGTAGATATGAGGTATTGCTTTATAAAGGAGTTTTTCTATACCCTTTTCCTTTAAATATTCTTTTAATGAGTCAAATATCTGCAACATTAAAGAAGTTTTCATTTTTCGGTTGGTTATAATGCCCCCAAAGGTCAATCCTGCATGACTGAACAATGTATCCTCTTCAATATTTGCAGGCATCAGAGCAACTGGTTTATTATTCTTTATGAAAATTAAGGAATGATCTTCAAATCTATCAGAATGATATTCCATGTAGTCTCTCAGAAAAAAGAACACCCCATTTTTGGAATTTTTCACAAAGTTATCCCATAGTTCCTTTTCTTTTGCGTTGTATCTTTTAATCTCAATCATTTGACCACCCTTAGCAGATTATAGGTTTAGAGTAGTTGGAAAAAATTTATTTTAAGTAGTTGCTTTTTATTTACTTGGCTTCTATATCATCCAGTGCAGCTTCTTTAAAGTTTGAATAGTTTCTAATATAATCATCCTCACTAAATGATTCAGAGGCTAAAACTAAGCACACAGAACCTGAAGAAAAGTTATCAAGCTCACGCCATACCATCTTAGGTATGTAAAGACCATAATAAGATCTATTCAAGTGGAAACGTTCTTTATTCTGGCCATCATCCAGTATAACATCAAAACTACCATTTGCTGCAATAATAAATTGTTCTAATCCTTTATGCGCATGTCCTCCCCTACTCTCTCCTCCAGGGACGTCATAAAGATAGTAAACTCTCTTGATTTCAAAGGGCACATGCTCAGTTTGTTCAATAAATGTCAGGTTACCCCTGTTGTCTTCAATTTTAGGCAGATATATTATTCTGCATTCTGATATTCTCGGTTCTTTAAACATTCAAACCACCTACTTCATTTTTATTATTTAATATCGTTTCGTGATTTTTAAACGATTTCAGTGAAATTCAAATCTTAAATTTAATTTTAAGGCGTACATGCGAAATTATAATTCATTTTTCAGTAATTATAAACATCTTTATAAACTTTTAAAGTTTCCCAAGCGGTTTTCTTCCAATTAAACATTTTAGATCGTTTTATACCTTTCTTAATAAGTGTATTCATTGTTTCATCATCAGAAAGTATCCCATTAATAGCAGCGGCAAGTTTTTTAGGATCGTAAGGGTTGATGAGTTTTGCAGCATCCCCAACTATTTCAGGTAAAGAACTGCTACAGGAAGTTATAACTGGAGTGCCGCAGGCCATAGCTTCTAATGGGGGCAAACCAAAGCCAGCATATATACATGGATATAAAAAAAGATCCGCAGCATTGTAAAGACCTACCAGATCATCATCAGAAACCACACCTGTAAAAATCACATGGTCTTCAAGCTTCAAAGCAGTTATAATCTGAAATATCTCTTGAGCTCTGTCTACAGCGCCTCCAACCATCACCAGTTTATGTTCTAAACCATCTTTTCGCGCTAAGTAATATGCCTCAAGCAGACGGGGGATATTTTTAATGGGATGTAAACCTCCCACAGACAGAATAAAATTGGAAGGTAGGCTGTATTTTTTTCTTACTTCTTCAATTTGTCGTGAACTTAACTGCCTGAATTTTTCATCTTTTCCATTATAGATTACTTCTATATCCTCTTCTGGGACATTCAAATATTCCATGATATCTTTTTGAGAATTGTATGAAACTGTAATTATCTTATCTGCCTTATTAATGGTTTTTTTAAGAAGTAAACGGTGCAGCATTACATCTCCCCTCTTAAAAAGATTTGGAAATAACATCGGTGTTAAATCATGCACAGTAATTACTTTTCTAAATGGCTGGTTGAAAGTAAATGGCCCCAACTCATAAGGGTCATGAACAACATCCAGATCATATTTTTTCAACTCCCGAGGTAATGTGAAGTGTCTCCAGAACATATAACTTCCCCAACCCCTTACAAATCGATTTTTTGGGATAATAATCTCATTATTCTGGCTGTATATATCCAAATTATTCTTCAAATAATGTATAAGATGATAGTTATTCTCAGTATCCATTTTATTCAGATTTTTTACAATTTGATGAGTGTAAACACCAATTCCCCCATTATATTCATCTATAAAGTTGCTAACAATTCCTATATCCATAATTAACCTCCAGTTAGATTTGATTTATTTACGAACCTCTGATCCGTAAATATATGAACCTCCATCATCGTAGATCCTGAATCTTCCATTGATTACCTCATCAGGTGAGCGGTAGCCCTCATCGATGACTATATTAGCCCCAGCCATTTGAGATATCAGGACCTTATCTCGGGCTATGTTAACAGTCCCAAAAAATATATAGGACGTACTATTGACCAGATCAAAATACGCAGGAATTTCCACGCAGGAAACCATACTGTTTAAAACACTGGCCCTATTCTTATCAGCATAAATTGTAGAATTATTCTTAGAGTACGTTTGTAACCATTTACCACTCGTTACTTCTCTTTGATCAAATTTAGGAAAATCACAAGTTGCACTTAGAGCAATTGACGTGACATCGGCTTTATCTAAAATTTGATATGTAAAACCAGTGTCAAAAAACAAAAAAACCACCAGGAAAATAGAGATCACTGTAAATAAATTATTACGAGTAATCTTTGAAAATGGTTTAAACTTTAAAAATGATCTAAATAAATGGAATATCTTTATAATTCCAACTACACAGAATGGTGCTAAAATAATTAATGACATGTGGTACAGCCTGGAAGTGTTCATCTGACTGGAAAAGAAAGGTAAAAATACTCCAGCCATTAATATTATAAATGCAGCTAAACTGAGGGCTTTAAATTCCTTTTTAAATTTCATCCCATCCTTTCCAAATAATAATGCCAGGATACCTATAGCAATGAATAACTGGCTGATCAAATAGAAATTCTTTTGCAGATTACGCAGTGGAGTAACCTGCTGCTGCATCACCAAACTTAAGCCTTGAGTAGCATTTGGATCCATAAAACTGTAAAGATTACCTATTATACTACACCCTATGTTAATAAAACTCTGGAAAATAGTAGAGTTAGACGTGTAAATGTCCCATATTAAAATAAACAATATAAACAGGGCCACGAAGGGAGGAGTAATGATTATCCTGCTGTTTTTAATAACAGATCGGTACTGTTTTATTTTTGTGTTGACTTCACGTTTTTCATTGTTACCAAACTTACTTCCAACCAAATATCTTTTAAATACATAAATCGGATTCTTATCAAGAATATACAGGAATATCATGCTTCCTGACAAAATAAACATCATAATATACGCTAACCCGTAATGAGCTACAACAATAGACATCCCAAAAATTATGGCCAGAACTGACCTTTTTATTACATCCATCTGTTCATCGGCCATTATCATCAGTACCAGTACCAGCATAAGCTCTGCCACTTGCTGCCGGATTAAGGATACCATTTCAGTATAAAAAGTGAACTGTATCATAAAGAAAAATACTGCAAAGAAAGCTATACGAGGACTTGTCTGTTTATGAAACACATAATATAAGCCTAAAGGGGCTAATGAGAAAATAAAAGGATAAACAATCTTCATTATCCAGACTAATCCTGTGTTAATAAAAGTGGACAAAATAGGTGCCATCATCATTACGCTTAACATAGAATTGTAGTTCATAGGAAGATTCTGATCCCAGAATGAATTTGCAATGACATTATTAGCTAAAAAGTACTCATTGTTTACATCCCAACCCCATATGTAGTTAGTGATCAGAGCCTTATGCAATAAAAGGGAAAATGAAATTGCAAATACAAATAATGGATAATATTTAGAATCAATCTTACCAATACCAACAAGCAATGCCATTAAACCTATCAAAAATATCATTAGCATTGTTAAAGTGTTATATTGGTAAACATTCATCATGTAAGCCCCTATAACACTTAAAAAAGGCATTAAAAGTGGAAATAGAACCTGTGGTGTTATTAACTTATTTACATTTACATGATTTGGTGGTGATTTTTTAACGATCATGTCCTTTAAATTTCGTAAAATTAATTTGTACCTCCTGCTTTTATCTATCTTATAACAAATAAAACACAGAATAACGATTAAAATATTAATAGTAACGAAAATTGATACAAATGACAGAGGTTTACTAACTCCAAAAAGCGGATAAATCGTGTTCATCAAAAATCCCACTAACATGAGGCTAGCTAGGCTTAATCCGACAGTATACAAAAGAACCTGCCCATTATGTTTTATTTCATCTAAATCCAGCAAGCGAAGTAAAAGCATGCCTGGAACAAACAAAATAAATATGAATCCCACTACATTTTTAACAATAGGTATATCTAAACCAGCAAAATCCAAAAGAAGGAGTACAGAGAATACAATTTGAACTGCAATAATCAGTGAAAGAAACTCTTTAATCCTCCAATCCTTCATACGAAAAGGGTTTTTTAAATACATTCTAAAATCCCCCTTCAAGAACCTGGCGGTAAATACTGTTCAACCGGTTTTCCATAATTGTCCAGTTATACTTGTTTTTATAGGCTTTTCTGCCGTTATTACCCAACCTTTTCTGCAAACTGAGATCGTCTTTTAAACGAGATATTGCCCATGTCAAAGCTTCTTCATTCCCATAAGGTATTACTATCCCACATTTCTCTTTCCGCACAATATCTGCCATTGACGTATTTTCATTTACAATAATTGGGATTTTAGATGCCATCGCCTCAAAAAGCTTATTTGGACTGGCATATCTATTATTAGGAATGTCTGGATTGTAGAGTGCAATGGTCAGGTCTGCACTTAATGTCCCCTTAACTATTTCCCCATATGGAACTCCATCCAGATACAGATCTATATTGTCAAATTTTTGGCTAAGTCGTATTATCTGCTTTTTATAATCTGTTTCGTCGCAATGCCCCCGGATACTTAATTCAACATCACTCATTTTACCAATAGCTGAGATTATCATATCCAAACATCTTTCTTTTAGTATTTTACCTCCAATAAATACTTTAAAAGTTTTTATATCATCATTATGATAATTTTTATCGAAATTATCTTCTTCAGGGCTGTTATTTACAATGAAAATATTTTTATGTACATTTCCACCTATCTGTTCAACTCTTGCTTCGTCTGCTAAAATTAAAACATCAGAAAATGGCAGTAAATGTTTATCCATCTTTATAATTATATTTCGCAGTAAAGAAGGCATCATATCCCCATAAAAGTCATATATATCATAAACTATGGGCTTATTTTTAATTTTAGCCATTATCAATGCAAATAAATAGGTATCAAAGTTTACAGCATGGACTACATCCCATTCAGTTTGAAGTAGCCAGAAAATAAGGTATAAAAACCATATTGGGAAGTATAATAATGAGCTAATACGGCCTATAGGGGCATTAAGATTTAAACCTTTTATATCAACTTTTTTATCACATGTAAATGGCCAGCCCCTCTCCCAAATGATAACTTTAACTTCATATCCATTTTTAAGCAGAGTATCTATTTCCTTCCTCAAGCGAGTATCCGGATAAGATATGACCATCAAAATTTTGGATTTTTTATTTGCTCTTCCGTTTTGACTCATCTAAACCTACCTGTATAAAATTTTTCAGGATTTTTAATGTATAACACGTTTAAAAAGTTTTATTTTTAAAAATATGATTCATTATTAACCACATTGCTTTTTCAATATTATTTCACATTGATCTCCAATTTTAAAAATATTTAAAACCGTGGTTATTGGAATAAGTAGCATGTTTAAATATAAATTATGAATTAACACGCGGTTAGATTTTTTACCACGTAAACTTTCCCATAAATATATGAAAGAACTTATAATCTGATATCTAGGGTCAGAATTGTACCTTATTTTCAGAATATCAAAATTATGTTTTTTAGCATATTTTTTGAGGACTTCAGTCGAAAAAAGGTACAAATGGCGCGGTGTATCAAGTTGCGCCCAGTATTTTCCAAATACCTTCGAAGCCAGAGAGTCACTCACTGGCACTGCTATTATGAGATGACCCCCTGGCTTTAAAATTCGGTAAATTTCATTCATGGTTTGCGAAGGGTTAGGGACATGTTCAAAAACATGGTTAAGGGTAATAAAGTCAAAATATTCATCCCTATACTTAGCTTCTTCTAAAGTACAATTTGAAATATTTAAACTGTAATTTTGAGATAATTCATGGTTAAAAACAATAGGTTCTACTCCATAAGGCTTCATTCCAAGATATTTCATAACTAAAGGAAAATAACCAATTCCACAACCAATATCCAAATATCTACCGTTTTCAACAAATTTTACAGTCCTGAAATATGATGAAAATGGTAAAAATAATAATTTAAATATCCTTGAAAATCTGGAATCACCATTTTTTTGGACATACTGGTATAATGTTTCAACCAGTGTGAAGATTTTTCTGGAAGGTGTTGTACCATTCAAATCAGAATAAACCTCATAATCTGTAGAATAGTGTTTTTTAAGCACTTCAGGGCTTGGTTGATTTAAAAATGAAAGTCCGCAGTTCTGGCACTGATATACCTTAAATTCTCCTTCAATTTCAGGAAACATGCGATCATGATTGGTAAGGACTAATTTATAAAGCTTGGAACCACATAAATCACAGTAATCATGCTTCATCTTTTTGGTCATAATCCATCTCCCTGTGTGTGATAAATTCTTCATTGATTATCTGGAAAAGAGAAAGATAGCCCTCTGTAATCCTATCCCATAAATAATTATTTTTTACTCTATAGTAAACGTCATCCTTGAGCTTAAGATAACTCTGCTGATGTTTATAAACTGATTTCATTTTTCTAGAGAGTTCTATTTCATTTTTAAAATAAACTGCCGATGTTCCGCAAACTTCACGGTTAAATTGATTATCATGTGCCATGATTATATTTTTGGAAATTGCAGCCTCTAAAAGAGAAGGATTGGTCCCTCCCACTGAATGACCATGAATATATGCACAGCAGTTCTGCCGAAGCATATCAAGGAGTTTTTGATTATAAATCGATCCTAAAAATATTACTCCAGGTTGGGTGCATTCTTCTGCTATAGCTTCAATCTCTTCTTTATAAGATTCGCTTGTGAAATCTCCAACTACTAACAATGGAATAGGAATTTCAGCCTGAACAAATGCATCTATTATTGTATGAATATTATTTTCCGGTTCTAATCGTGCGACCACCAGATAATAATCTCCAGGGCTCATCTCAACTGAAGTATAAGTTTTAAGAAGCTTCAAGGATTCACCATTCCATGTAACTCTCTCAGGGATATCAATTCCATAAGAAAGATAACTGGTTTTGTCCAGATATTTCTTATCCACATAATTTTTCATCGCCTGAGCATCTACAATTATTTTATCTGCAAATACAGTTGCCATATCATGATTTATCTTTAAAAGCCATCTTTCCAGTAGACTAAATTTGCTTCTTTGCCACATGACCCCGTCTATATTAACGATAACCTGAGACTTTCTATTAAGGATCTTAGGAATGAAAAGAAACATACCCACCTCTATACCCAAAAAGTATATGAGCTGATGTTTCCTGCTTAACTTAATCAGAAAATAGATATCCGAGAGATTCTCATAAATTTTCCTTAAGAAATAATTTTTAGGAGGTTTTACAGGGAAATATTCCAGTTTAGCCCCTTTATAATTATCTTTACGAGATTGCAATGGTTCGTACTCACAGCTTACAGTGATATCATATCCATTTTTTACCAAATTTTCCGTTAATCCCTGGGCAAAAGTTTCAAAACCCCCATATTTAGCAGGAATACCACGGCAGCCTATAATTGCAATTTTCATCTTCTCACTCTTCTTGTTTTAATCCAATAGCTTAACATTCGTTTGAATATTTTAACCCCATCGTTAAATCCATTTAATTTAGGGGCATCTAATCGATTTTTATAGTTAATAGGAATTTCTAATACCCTGAAATTGTTGTTAGAAATCTTTGAAAACATTTCAACCTCTAAATCAAAACCATTAGAGTCTATACCTTCTTGTAAAAGGCTGTCTATTACTTTTCTTTGAAATGCCCAGTAACCAGTACACACATCTGAAACTTTACAAAACAGTATGCTGGCAAAAAAACTCAACAAGCGATTACCCACCAGGTTAAATCGGCTTATGGATCCTTTTTCGCGTTTGCCCAATAAACGAGACCCTAAAACTACATCTGCTTTACCGTCCATTAACGGTTTCAAGAGTTTTTGAGCATCTTCTGGATCGTATGTGTTATCTGCATCCAGCATTACTATAAAATCAGATTTTACGTTCTGAAAACCTCTTTTTATAGCATTTGCTTTTCCTTGTTTCCTTTCTTTAAGTACATTAGCCCCTGATTTTTTTGCAACATACGCAGTTTTATCTTTAGAATTGTTGTCGACTACAATGACTTTGGATTTTGGATATCTACGGATATTTTTGACCAGGGGACCAATGGACTGTTCTTCATTATATGCTGGAAGCAAAAATGTGACATGTCTCATTGAATGATAATATTCCTCGTCAAAAACTCGGTTTACTGTTGGTTTGTTGCTATATCTTTGAGAATACAGTTCTATATCTTCCAAATAGTTCAATTCTTCAAATAGTGTGTTTTCGTATAGATTTTTTGAATCCAAAGTGATCCCCTTCCATTCATATCTATACGCTCTTATAAATCGTGATATGAATATCATCAAAACATTTAATACTACCGTCATCAAAACGTTTCCATGCTTTTCACGATAGACATCCCAGCACTCTTCTGACCAAACATTTCAATGCATCTTAACAAATAGCAAAATTGCAAAATAGTTAAAATTTTAATAGTACAGTTTATACAGACTAAATTTCGCATTTTTACAAATCAGAATAAAACATGTTAAAAATTAATTAAAAAATGTATTAACATATTGACTTCAAATATATCAATATTAAAAATAGATATGCGACAATTTTCACAGAGCATAGTCAAAAATATGGACTTATAAAAACCAGTTAATTAATTAATGCATTTAACGAATAATAAAGCATTTTAAAAGCAGATTAGATGGTGAAAATATACAAAACGATATTTCCTCTCAATTCAAATCTCAATTTTATTTTTAATTCGTATTTATTCGAATATAGTAATTTTTTTATGTGATGATGTGATATCTATGTTTATACTTTATTAATTATCATTAAAAAATCAGTACAATATTGAAAAATTTAAATCCATTAAATAATTCGATATTTACTCAAATATAAATGTTAATAAGAAATTTAACAAAAGAGATGAGCATCAATGAATGTAAATGTTCTTTTAATTAAGAATAATATAAATTATCCCTTAGAGGCAATTACGGGATTTACTGATCTTCATCTTAAAGATACAGTTAACTTAGATGATATTATTGATTTATTAGAAGTTGATGCTTCAGAATTTGATGCTGTTTTATTTGAAATGGAATCTTATGATACCTTTGAGAAAGCAACGTTAGATAGGATCTCAAAAAAGTGGAATAACCCTGCATTAACTATTATAACCCTGGCCAAAAATGAGGAAAATGTTAAAAAATTAACTGATAATTATTTACTGGTAGAACAGTTAACTCCCATATTATTAGAAAAGTCAGTCTTACTTGCAATTGAAAAAAAGAAAGTCAATGATTTAAATTGGAAGCTTCAAAACTACGAACAACTTATAGAAGAAGACTTTGAAAAAGAAGCTAATCTTACCATTGGAGACTCTTCATATTTAGAAGAATATGACGATACTATTGATTTAAACCAGGATAATGAATTTTTTAATCAGTATGATTCTACTGAATCCGAATTAAAATGGCTTGGAATTTTATTAAATGCAGTTCCCTGTGGAATCATTATTTTAGACTGCAGGAAATCACATGAATTTTTTGTAAACAGAGAACTGCTCCAAATGTTTGGTAATGATAATTTAGATAATTTTGATATGGAAAAAAATTTGATAAAAATAAATGATATTACTACTCTTAATTTATACGACCCCAATGGCGAAAAAATAGCTGATGAAGAATTCCCTTCCATCAAGTCTATTATAAATGGTGAAGACATTGAGAACCTAGAACAAGTCATAAAATACGATGATTACAACGATAAAACGGTAATTATTAACTCATCGCCAGTCTTTGATAAATCAGGAAATATAATAGCCTCTATCACAGCAATATCTGATGTATCTAAACTGAAGAATACTGAAAGAGATTTAATAAATACAATTAAAGCCAAAAATATAATTTCAGAGGAGTTTAACGATCGAATTCTAAATATTTTACAGACCATGACCAACCTTCTGTGTGTAAATGAAGAACTGGATCAACCTGAACAGTACAATAAATTCTATATAAATGAAAATAAGATAACTAATGTAGTAGGGCTAAGTTTTATTCAAAATATCCACGAACAGCTCCTGTATTATGAAGATGTTAAACAGGCAGATTTTAATGAATATGTTCAGGAAATATG
Source organism: Methanobacteriota archaeon (assembly GCA_023409695.1). Taxonomy (GTDB): domain Archaea; phylum Methanobacteriota; class Methanobacteria; order Methanobacteriales; family Methanobacteriaceae; genus Methanobacterium_D. Next base: position 15,052 of record JAEYQZ010000207.1, read on the forward strand.
CTCTAAACTTCTTCACATTTATAATGCAAATGAATTCGTAGATTTGAAAATTGAAGGTTATGCACCTATGAATTTAGATATTCTACTCCCATGTGGCCTTATTATAAACGATATACTCAATTATAGACTAAGAGCATTTACAGATAATAGAAAAATTGATTTAATGATCAGATCTAAATCCAACGATGGTAGAATAACAATAGAAATTGTTGACAATGGACCTCGATCTAAAATTCCTATAATGAAAAACAGATCAGATGATCTTAAACTCACCCATGCATTATTAGAACAGCTCAGCGGAATAATAAAAATTGAGACTAATAATCAGCAGACTTCATTCTTCATAGAGATACTATATCTAGATATCAATGATATTTTAAATTAATATAAAGTAATTTGATTATTAAGCCTTTTACTATCCAAACATAAATTATTTAGATCTAATAGGATTTACCTGATTTTCTAAGACTTCACTTTTCTGAGTTTCTGTTTCCGAATCAATTGAGTCATAGGTACAAAGTAGTGTGCGTGAATTAGATGTTATATATTCCTGTCCAGTTATATCTTTAATAGCTGCACTAGCAACGGCCTCTATAATACAACTCAGATATACAGAGCCTTCTTTCTGTACTATTAACTGAGGAAGATAAGAATCTAACGCATCTTCTTTATCCACTATAATTTTGTGGTCGTTTAATCTGTAATTCACCTTTTCAGCATACTGAATTTCATTTTCGAAATACTGGACTACTGAATCCAATATGTCTTCAGGAACATCAGAATCAATATCAATTTTATCTTTAAAGATATTCCATAGATAATTTTTTTCTTCCTCGGAAATATCAGATTTTTGACTTGTCTGATGTGTAATCCAAAGTTGTATTGCTTCTAGTATAGCTTTTCCATACCAGCCTCTTCTAAAGGCAAATTTTATAGCTGCATTTCTACGAAAGATCAAATCGATATCTTCAGGTACCGAAATCGTAACTCTATTTACACCCATTAATACCACCTTCAAATTAATTGACTTTTTTATATTCATTTATGAGACAATTAAATAATTGTTTCATATCAAGTAATATTACTCAACTCAAATAACATCACTTTTTACGTTTAGAAACATTGATGAATACAATCAATATTGCTGCGTATGATCTAATTTAACGTTCCAGCATATAAACATATTGTTAAATGCGCCCCCTTTTCTATATACATCTATTAAATGTTTCTAAAAGCAACAACGCATACATATGCATATACTGCCGATATTAAGGTATTACTGATTTTTTAATACTAATTCCAAACACTATTTTCATATTAACTTATGATACTAAAATAATAAAACGGAAGTATTACCCCCAATTTAAATAATTTGGTATGAATAGTCTTAGATTAAATTTTAAGAAATGTTCAAACATTTTAATAGGTTAACAAACTATTAAATTAATTATAAAAACATTCGAACAGTTATGCAATTAGATGAACTATCTAATTTTTCACGTGGTTAGTGACATATGTCACTAATAGATCAGTTATTTCCAAACTAGTAAGAATATTAGATTATATAAATACTTAAACTATTAATAAATTAAAGTTTAGATTTTAACTAAAAGTAAAAAGTGAATGGGTTAATAATGATAATTAAATGCGATAAATGTACATTAAGGAAATGGAAGACTTCCGATCTTGAGAATCTGGTTAAAAATGCTAATAATTACAATGTAGCATCTACTTTGAGAGATGCATTTCCATATCCTTATACGGTTGAAGATGGAAAAGAATGGATAGAATTTGCAGGAAATGAAGAATGGGGCCATAATTTTGCAATAACCACAGATGATAAAGCAATAGGATGCATAGGACTTATTGTTGGCAAGGACATAGAAAGGAAATCTTCAGAAGTTGGTTACTGGTTAGGTGAAGACCACTGGGGAAAAGGTATTGCATCTTCTGCCATGGAAGGTATTGTAAAATTTGCATTTACTAATCTAAAATTAGAGAGAATTTTTGCAGTCCCACTCGAACATAACATTGCATCAAGAAAAGTACTTGAAAAAAATGATTTTATTCTTGAGGGCATTTTAAGAAATAGTGTCTTTAAATCTGGAAAAATTCATAATCAAGCTTTATATGCAAGAATTAGAGAATAGTGTTTACAATGATGAAAAAAGTACGTCAAATTAAGTACAGAGAATTAGAAGATCTTTTGTCACTTTATGAGCACTTAATTCCCGATGATCCTAAATTAAAGATAGATAAATCCTTAAAAGAACACTGGAATGAAATATTATCTGATCCCAGCTATTTTTACCTTGTAATTGAAGAAGACAATAAGCTTGTTTGTTCGTGCAATTTAACTATCATCAAAAACTTGACAAGGTCAGCTAGACCCTATGGAATAATAGAAAATGTAGTTACTCATCTAGATTACAGGAATAAAGGATATGGCACCGCAGTTTTAAAAAAGGCGATTCAGATAGCTCAAGAAAATAACTGCTACAAAGTGGTGCTCACCACCAGCAGGAAAGATGAAAACACGTTAAGATTTTATGAAAATGCAGGGTTTGACATGGGAGAAAAAACCGCTTTTATCGTGAGGATATAATTTATTCAAATCACTTCTTCCACAATTTACGAAATAAACAAATTATTGCCCAAAAAAATGCTTTAAATTATAACCTAAATTAAAAAAAATGAATTGAATTTAATATGTTAACTGATTTTGATTGTTTTTTATAATGCTTTAGAAATAGTTACACGGTCGTATCCTTATTTGGAAGTTGTTATACTTTATTCTGTACCTGTTGCAGCTCCTTCAGTAGCTCCAGATTCAGTTCCAGTAGCTGTTCCTTCAGTACCTGTTGCAGTTCCCTCAGTTCCAGTGGCTGTTCCTTCATTTCCTGTTACAGTACCTCCAGTACCAGTTCCAGACATAGGCATGTTACCCATTATACCCCCAGGCATGTATCCTCCCATTAGCACCATGTGTATCAGGTATACTAATTTCACCACGTATGAACCTATAAGGTATGTTAAAGGATTCATTCCAGAGTAGGTCATTCCAGAATTAGCATAACCAGTGTACTGGTTACCAGTTGCAGTTTGCGCAGCATAACCATAATTTTGTGCAGCTGCTGCCCCTGAAAATCCTATTGCAACAGCAAGGGCAAGTAAAAGAATTCCTAACTGTTTCTTCACTTTTTCACCTCCATGTCATAATATGTAATACAAATATTATTTTTTGTATTACAATCTGATCTATATTAGAAATGTGTTAAAAAGCTTTCGATTAGCTAAAAAATATTTATTTCGTAGGTATTTGAACAAAAAAATAAATTTAAAGCTAAGCCATTATTTTAGATATAAATAAAAAAATATTTCGACAATTGAGGTTACAAAAAGATATGATTAAAAATATTTGATTTTTAAAGGGTTAAATAAAAATTTAAAGAATATGAAATAAAACTACAAGTTTAAAAAAGGGTGTTATTTAAAACTTTTCAGCCCATATTAACATTAAACATAATGTAATTGGAAACATTAAGTATAATTTCGTTGATTTAGCCTGTAATAAAATTATATTTAATTTTAAAATATAAACAATAAATATAAAATTAAAATGGTTAAAAAATGAAAATAGCTTTTATAATTTACGACAAAATGACAACATTAGATTTTATCGGAGCCTATGACCCCCTAACACGATTAAAGACCATGGGATTTATAAGTGACTTAGAATATGATGTTTGCTCCAATAAAAACAAAATAATTTCTGCAGAAGGTTTAGAAATCACTGCAGATAAAAATCTAAATAATTTAAGTCAATATGATTTTATCGTTGTGCCTGGAGGAGAAGGGATAAAATACATTGCACAGGACAAAAAGTTCATTGAATGGATAAAAACAGCGCAGGATAAATCAACGATAACATCAGTGTGCGGAGGTTCCATAATTTTAGGGCTTGCAGGACTGATTAAAGATAAAAAAGCCACCACTCATCCCCTGCTGATGGAAAATCTTAAAAAATTCACATCTAAGGTAACAGATAAACGAATTGTTGAAGATGAGAATATTATAACTGCAAGGGGCGTAACATCTTCAATAGATTTAGGCTTGTTTTTATGTGAAAAAATTGCAGGCAAAGAAATTAGAGTTAAAATTCAAAAGCAGATGGATTATCTAAATTATAATTATGATTGAACTGTTTTAGTTTCTATTAGCTAAAATGAAGTAAATTATTGGATATAATCAAAACAATCATTTTTCAAGAATACTACCTATTACAGATTAACATTAATAAATGTAAATCCAGATATTATTTAGTAATCATTTGAAAATTTAAATCTCATAACTTAGTTAATTCAATCTCAAATATTTTACAAGGATGTGGATTCATGTCAGGAAATACAATAGGCAAGATGTTTAAAATAACAACCTTCGGCTCAAGCCACGGTACTGCACTTGGTGCTGTTGTAGACGGCTGTCCCGCAGGGCTAGAATTATCAAAAGAAGATATACAAAAGGAACTTGACAAGCGGCGTCCTGGAACAAGTAAAGTCACAACTTCCAGGGGCGAAACAGACGAAGTTCAAATTTTATCAGGCATCTTTGAAGGAAAAACAGATGGTACACCTATTACAGCAGTAGTTTATAACAGAGATATGGATTCATCAGCTTATAAACCGCTTAGAAACAAGCCAAGGCCAGGGCATGCAGATTACGGTTGGATTAATAAATATGGACACTATGACTACAGAGGAGGAGGCAGGGCAAGCGGAAGAACTACCATAGGGCACGTTATAGGTGGTGCAGTTGCAAAGAAACTCCTTGAGAAGTTAAATATCAAAGTCATCGCCCACGTAACAAAAGTTGGCAGTATTGAAGCTCAAAAGGTCGAATTAACTAAAATAGAAGAAAATATTGAAAACAATTCTGTAAGATGTGCAGATTTAGAAGCAGCATCAAAAATGGAAGATTTAATCCTTGATTTAAAGCAAAAAGGAGATTCTGTAGGAGGAATAGTTGAAACAATAGTTTTAAATGCGCCTGCAGGTCTTGGTGAGCCTGTATTTGATAAATTAGATGCAGATATTGCAAAAGCTTTAATGGGAATAGGATCTGTTAAAGGCATTGAAATTGGAGCAGGATTTGAAGCTGCTGGTTTAAAAGGATCTCAAATGAATGATGAGTTTTATATCGAAAATAACAAAATTAAAACCAAAACAAATAATTCCGGCGGGATATTAGGTGGAATTTCAAATGGAATGCCAATAATAACTCGAATGGCTGTAAAACCAACTCCATCCATATCAAAAGTTCAAGAAACTGTTGATCTTGAAAAAAGGGACAATACAGAAATTGAAATTAGAGGAAGACATGACCCCTGCATCTGCCCAAGGGTAACATCAGTTGCTGAAGCTTCTATTGCCGTTGTACTCGTGGACCATTTGATAAGAGTCGGCTTTATTAGTTCATGTAAGTTATAAGTTATTCTTAATTTTTACAAATTATATCCATTTTTTATTTTCAAATTGAATAAATAATGAATTTGAAACTGTTTATAATCATTTAAATTTATTTTAAGGCATCAAAAACGGTGCATAATATTTCCTAAAAATAAAGAGAAAAATAAAAATTTATGAAATATTTAATGTTTGCAGAATAAGGTTATAAGCTTGTTCAGTCTGATTAATTGCATTAGGCGGACAAATATACTCCAGTACAATGTAATTATTACCTGTATCTACAATTGTTACTTTTTGAGCTACATCTGACCCATATGTTCCAAGTTGAGTTGCTTTAAAGTTTCCAATGTTAGCACTTCCAACGGTTGAATTTGTGGTATTCATTACTATGGTATTTGTTCCTGGAAGCTGTAAAGTTCCCTGTGATTTCTTTTGCATTTGAATAACAATATAAGATGTTTGGCTTTGTCTATCAGGGATATTTGCTGTTAAAGTAATCTCAGAATACAGTGAATTATTGGTAAAATCTCCCACTACATGGTTTTGGCTCCATGACTTTGGATACTGAAAAGACACGTTACCGCTGGTGAACGTGTTATTTCCAACAGATACTGCAAGTACAATAGCAACAATCACTACAACTGCAATGATTATTCCAGCAATAATTAAATTATCACGATCCATTTTATCACCGACTATTACATATATATTGAAAAATTAATACTTATATTTTTCCTTAAATACATAAGAAAGATATTTCGATCTAATTAAAGCCCCATTAAATATAAAATAAAAATTATTTGAATTTAAGCCATTAAGTTACCGTTAAAATCACTATTAACCTTAAAGCAAAAATTTAAATTTAATAAATGAGATATTATATTTAATAAATTTCAAAGGGATATTTATGGCTCATGAAAACCAGAATAAGTGGGGCGTAGTGATAATTGCCTGCATGGCAATTTTTATAATAGTTTTAGACTCATCTGCTATGAATGTAGCAATAAGTACTCTAGTTGTGGAATTAAACACAACTTTATCCATTATTCAATCCATAATCGCTTTATACGCGTTAATTATTGCTTCATTTATGCTGTTTGGAAGTAAACTTCAAGATATTTTGGGTAGAAAAAAGACATTTCTGGTTGGATTGTGTATCTATGCAAGTGGAACAATTATAGCAACCGTGAGTATCAACGCTCCTATGCTCCTTTTAGGCTGGTCTATTTTAGAAGGCATAGGTGCCGCAATGATATTCCCTGCCACTACTACTATAGTAGGAGCTAGTTACGAAGGAAAAGATAGAGTAACTGCTTTTGGGATTTGGGGAGGCATAGCTGCTATGGGTGCCGCAATAGGCCCAATAGTAGGAGGAATATTCACCACATACTTAACCTGGAGACTTGTATTCGGCTCAGAACTGGTTTTCGTTGCTTTAATCTTTATTTTCAGGAACTATTTAACTGAATCTAAGCCTACTTTAAAATGGAAAGATTTAGACAAATTAGGAGTTTTGCTTTCAATAATATCTCTAGTTTTGATTGTTTTGGGCATTTTATTGCTTACAAAACCAGAATACTGGCCTTATGTGACTGTGTTGTTAATTTCAGGTTCTATTTTGTTTATAATCTTTCTACTATGGCAGAGAAGAAGAATAAACAGAGGTTTAGTGCCATTATCTGATATATCTCTCCTTAAAAACCGTATATTTGGTTTAGGTAATTTAAACTCCATCATACAGCAAATACCTCTGGCAGGGTTTCTTTTCATAATTCCAGTATTTATGCAGCAGGTCGCTAAACTAAATGCATTTATGACTGGTGTTGCGCTTTTACCTGCATCAATCAGTATTTTAATCTTTTCACTGCTTGGTGCAAAATTATCATCGGTTTTAGAATCTAAATACATCTTGATGATAGGTTTTATTATTTCAGCAGCAGGTACATTCATACTGGGCGGCGTATTTAACATAAATACTCAGATTAACGATATTATACCGGGAACTGTCATATTTGGTATTGGAATAGGTCTTTCACTTTCACAATTAACCAATTTAACCATGTCAGCTGCAAGGGACGACCAGGAAACTGATGCTGCCGGTTTTTTAAATGCATTTAAAAATCTGGGTTATTCTATAGGGACCGCTCTAATTGGAGTTTTACTTTTACTTGGAGTATTTACAGGACTTACAACTGGAATAGAATCATCAGGACTAGCTGGAAACATGACTACAGAACAAATACACGACAGCCTCTTCGACTACGTGGAAAAAATGCAGACAGTTCCTCCACAAATACCTCAAGAATTAGTACCACAGGCTACACAGATTGTTGAATCTACAATTAGCTATTCAATGAAACAAACTTTCAATGTATTAACACTGATTTTGATTTTAGGGTTTATTACAAGTATTTTCATACCGAAACGTAGAAAATCATAAGCTATTCTACATTTTTAGCTGCTAAGTAAAATATACTCCAATAACCCTAAGGTACACAGAGCTCTAACATTAATAATCATTAAAAAATGCGATTTTTCTAAAATATATCTTAATTAACGTTCAAATTAATATTATGTTAATTAAATCTGACTTACTTAATTTATTAATTAAAAGCAGCGAATTTCCATTCTTCTTCAACTATAATCCATTAAAAAGATATAAAAGCATTTATGGTTAAAATTATTTAATATTTATGTCATTACCCTTTTCAGATGTTTATTTAGCAAAAAATTAGTTTTCAAAAGATTTAGCCCAAAAACTTATAAAAACAACTGCCATTGTTTAATTAATGAAAAATATCAAAAAAAATATTTTTTTCTTTAATGAAACTATTATTTAGATTTATTAAAATTCTAAAGTTGTAATTAAAAATTATTTTTAAAATAGGAGGATTTTAAATGTTATCAAACAAGAAAAATTTAGGTGAAATGAGCAAGTTAGAAAGGGAACATACCACAACTTACGGTAGTCGTTACTTCAGAAAAAGCGTACCTAAGTACAGAATGCCAGATAGGGGAATGCCTGCACGGGCTGCTTACCAAATAATCCACGATGAACTGAATTTAGACGGTAACCCTGCCTTAAACTTAGCAAGCTTTGTAACTACCTGGATGGAACCTGAAGCCGACATGCTAATAATGGAAAGTATGGGAAAAAACTACATCGACAACGATGAATACCCCCAAACTCAAGTAATTCAGGACAGGGTTGTAAACATGCTTGCAAGGTTATTCAACACCCCTAAAAATAGTAACTCCATTGGAAGCGCTACCATAGGTTCTTCAGAATCTATCATGCTTGGACTTCTGGCTCATAAGTGGATGTGGAAGAAACGAAGGGAAGCTGAAGGTAAACCAGCAGACAAGCCGAATATAGTAATAGGTGCAGACGTTCATACAGTATGGGAGAAGTTCGCCCTCTATTTCGACGTGGAACTCAGACTTATACCCCTTAGAAAGGACATATGCAAAATAACAGATACAAAAATCACTGAGATTATGTCTTCATTCAGTTATATAAGCGGCTTAAAAGAAGACATGTATACAATAACCGCAGAAGATGTTAAAGCTGCAGTTGACGAGAATACCATAGCTGTGGGGGCAGTAATCGGGACAACATTTACAGGGCAGATGGACCCTATAGAAGATATTAACAAGGTACTACTTGAAATTAAGGAAACTGAAGGCTGGGATATACCCATACATGTCGATGCTGCAAGCGGAGGATTTATACTGCCGTTTTTATACCCTGACATCAAATGGGATTTCAGGCTGGAACAAGTCAGATCTATTAATGTATCCGGCCATAAATATGGGTTGGTTTATCCAGGTATAGGGTGGTTGCTATTTAAAAATAAAACAGACCTTCCTGAAGAGCTTATATTTAAAATAAATTACTTGGGAGGCCTCATGCCTAATTATTCCCTTAACTTTTCTAAGGGCAGCAGCACCATTATTGCACAGTACTACAACTTCATAAGGCTGGGAATGGACGGTTACAAAAAAATAATGAAAAACATGCAGGAAAATGCGCGTTACCTCGCCACCAGATTAAACGGATCAGGCAAATTCGAAGTTATAAACAAAAGTGTGACATTTCCAATCGTAACTGTAGAACTCAAAAATACCACATGCAACGTGTTCCACCTTTCAGAAAAGCTCAGGCAGAAAGGGTGGATTGTACCCGCTTACAATTTGCCTGCAAATGCAGATGATACAGCTGTTTTGAGAATAGTGGTAAAGGAGAGCTTCAGTAAAGACATGGCCGAAATGTTCTTTGCAGATATAATGGAAGCCATTGAAAAGCTGGAACAGTCGAAAGAAGACAGGATAACAGATCTAGACCATAATAAAAATCCAACTCTACTCTACTGAATCTAGAGAAATAGGACGAATATCCTCCCTATTTCTATTTTAATAATATAAAAAATTGAAATTGACAAAATAATATAAATAAATAGTTCTTTAAAGCAGCTCCTGTTAACAACATAACTTGAATTAATTGTCTAAAACATATGACACTACCTCCTGCAGAATTTTAGAATTACATATTCCAGACAAAATCTCTCAGAATATATTTAATTTATAAAAATAATGTATTAAACAAACAATCATATCAAAAAACGACATCATTTAACATTGAAGTATGATTGCTATAGTTTAGTAAAAATTAGTAGTTAAACAATGCAGGCACCACAATGAAAACAGAGAAAACCACCAACAAGAACAAATGTGATTTGCTTCCTGTTAATCTGCCAGAAGACTGGTCATGTTTAAATGCTAAAGGACCTGGGCCTTTTGCGACAAATGCTACGTTAAAAACTCCCCAAGGTAAAACTGTCCCATGGGCTTCTCGCCATCGCCGTAAACATCATTTTCAGCTGGATAAAAGTAGAGGATCAACATGGTGGGCACCTGGTGCTATAGGATGGTGGATCGGAGTATTATTCTCAATTGGAGCTACCTGTTTTGCAATTGGAGCTATTCATTCATATATAACCACTGCTGGCGACACATATGATAGTTTAACTTTCTTTGCTGGCTCCATATTTTTCACTAGTGCTGCTTTTTTACAGTACCTGGAAGCAATTAACACGCCTCATAATCCAATGAATAAAAAAGAAAAATTTCGCTTTATCGCCTGGACACCTCGACATATCGGCTGGTGGGCTGTAATAGTGCAATTTATTGGAACGTTACTTTTTAATCTCAATACATTCAACGCAATGCGCATTAATTTATCCGCCAACCAGTTAACTAATTTAGTATGGATCCCAGATGCCTATGGATCTATTTGTTTTCTTATTGCAAGTTTACTGGCCTGGATGGAAGTCAGCCATGCTTTGTGGTCATGGCATCCCCTCAGTTTTTCCTGGAACATATCTGGACTAAACATGTTAGGTTCCATTTTTTTTGGAATTTCTGCTGTGGGTGCATTTGTTTTACCCGATACAGGTTTACCGCTAAATGTGTTCCTGGTTAATATAGGCACATTTGCAGGAGCTGTTTGTTTCCTGGTTGCTGCTATACTATTATTACCAGAGCGAGCTCATGAAACAATTAACCATAAATAGCAGCACAAAATAAAAATATTAATTAAAAAAATAAACAAATATTGTGCTGTGGTATTAAAAATGACAGCACAAATGTTTAATACAGTAATGAAGGATTTTCCCTTTCTTTCACTTCTTCTTTCTTAATGGCTAATTGTTTTAACCTGCTGCATGTATCTACTATGTCATTAAAGAGCATATCTACCATATCCCTGCCAAAGCTCTCTTTAATAACCATTCTTATAACTGCAATATCCTCTGCATCCGCTGGAAGAGTATATGCAGGCACGATCCACCCTTTTTCACGCAGTTTTTCCGAAA